>JAAFHP010000016.1 GCA_013298405.1 Alphaproteobacteria bacterium
CCAAAATATATTTTAATAGAAGATAAAGCTAGTGGTCAGTCGCTGATCCAGGACTTAGGTATTGCAGGCTATTTGAATATCAAAGCCATAAAACCAAAATTAGACAAAATTACTAGATTTGCTTCAGTTGTAACACTTTTTCAAGCTGGAAAAATATTACTACCAAGAAATTCACCCTTTAATCATGAATTCATTTCTGAATTAACCAAATTTCCGAATACAAAACATGATGATATTGTCGACTCAGTAGGGCAATTTCTATGTTTTGTAAAAGAATTAGGAAAAACTAATCGTGCTAGAATTAGAGAGATTTGATAGAGTCTATTATTCTAGTCATCACCGTAAAACTTCCCCAAAGTCACCCCAAATCACCAGTAAAGTCACCCCAAACTTGATTTGGGGTCCACTACTTAAATCAGTTGTAACCTCAATGTAGCATGGATCCCAAATCAAGTGAATGACTATGGTGGTGGTTGAGACTACTGTGCTGTTTTTGGAATGACTGCAATACTCATAAAACCTCAGTTATATCCTCAGAGTCGCCGAGTAATTGTTCTAGTTTTTGATTATTTTTATGCTGCTCACTATATTGATCGATTCCTACGCAACCAGAAAGTATTATATCACACAATACAGATGGTAAAGCTGTTGATTCACTTATTTCTTCATATAATGTAGGTAAATATTTGGTAGCTTCCTTACTCGCTTCTATCTTCTCTTTTTCTTTGCCAGGAATTTTGTCATACGCAAGTGCAAGTTGAGTATACACCCCCACAATAACCTTCGCTTTATCTTGAGATTCCAGTGATTTTTTATATAGCTCTACAGCTTTTTGATAATTATTTTCGGAGAATGCGAAATTGCCTAGCTCATAATAGGCTTTACTTATAAGCACTGGGTCCTTAGAGATTTGAAGAATTTTTTCTAACGCTTCTTTGCTTCCTGCTCTGTAATAATGAGTAGCAGCATTTTCTAAAAGTAGTTTTTCCTTAGATTTATCAAATGTACTATAAAGTAAATAACCCTCAGCTATATTAAAGTGCGCTTTACAAATAACATCTTTCTTTGAATCAGGCTTTATAATGGCCATATTAAGTTCTATCGCTTTTAGGATAGCTCCGGTTACATATTTGACTATCTTAAAATCAAAGCTTATCTTTCTTAGAGAATCAAATACAATCTTGCATAAGTCTGGTTGTAGTTCTAAAGATTTTATATAAAACTCTACTGCTTTTGGTATATTGCCTGATCTTTGGTAGCAGATTGCAAGATCGCCAAAGGCCTGAAAACTTGTGGGGTTAAGTTGTGTAGCTTTCGTATAACACTCTATCGCTTTTGGTAGATTACCTGACTCCGCGTAGCAGAACCCAAGATTGCCAAAGGCCTGAAAACTTGTGGGGTTAAGTTGTGTAGCTTTCGTATAACACTCTATCGCTTTTAGAAAATTACCTGCTCCTTGATAGCAGAGTGCGAGGTTCGGAAGATGGGCTCGTAAATTTTTGATGCCATTTCCATCTATAGCTTCTTCATAACACTCTATCGCTTTTAGAAAATCTCCTGATTTTTGGTAGCAGAATGCGAGGTTTGGAAAAAGGTCTTCTGAATTTTCGACGTCAAGTAGTATAGCTTTTTCATAACACCCTATCGCTTTTAGAAAATCTCCTGATTGTTCATAAGATATACCCATTTTTCTGAGTTTTTGAAAGTGTGCCGTTTCATTTTTAATGACTCCTTCCTGGGGATCTTGGCCAATATGTCCACTCTCGGTCTCTTTTTGATTGTTTTGTGTTGTTTTCAATGACTTTGGTCTATTTACAACGAATATAGCGCCATCTTTATCTGTACCATCAATATCTTCTTCAGATCTTTTGTTTTTTGACATGATTTAATTACTGAATATTATATAATTTAAAAGAATAATAAATAATATTAACTAATATATAAAATGATGTCAACTAGAATGATTTCCTGCACAGGCTGAGCTTGTGGTTGATAATATTTGACTTTACTCCGATGCAATCTAGGAGTGAATGTTTTAGCAAAAATAATAACTCCTGTATTTTATGCCAATTTTGATACAAAAACGCCATTAAAAATTACGGTTTATTCACTTGTGATCAATACCGTATTAAATATCATCCTAATGATATATTTAGAGCATGTAGGAATTGCGCTGGGAGCTTCTATCGCTGGTTGGATCAACGCCTATTTGCTCATCAAATACGCAAGGAATTTTGGTGATTTTAAAATGACCGCAGATAGCTGGAGTGTAATCCTAAAAGTCACGATTGGATCCTTTATAATGCTGCTATATATAGAATATACGAAGCATATATTTGGAAGTTATTATTTCACCGGGCATTCGTTGATTAAGTGGTGCTATTTACTGGGGACAATCGCCGGATCTATGGTAGTATTTTTGATAGTTTCGTATTTACTAAAGGTTCACTTGGCTTTTAAAACTAGTTTAGATAAGTCTTGACGATTTTTAAGTTTTGCAATAGCAAGCAACGTTGTTTCAAGAATCATGCTTGCAGAGACTGCATCATCATTATTATTTCTGGCTCTTCTATTTAAACCAAGTTCTTTAAGCGCCACATCCGCAGCGCGCGTGGTTAGTCTTTCATCCTGAAAAAAAATTGGTAGTTTCACAGATTCAGATAGTGTTTTAGCAAAATTCTCAACTAAAACTGTCTGGCTACTTTTGCTACCATCCATATTAACGGGCCATCCAATGACTATAGCGCAAATATCTTTGTCACTAATTATCTTTGTGGCTAATTCTATTTTTTTTTGATCATCATCTTGGGTCTCATTCATATAAGGCATTGAATAAGATAAATCTGGAGTAGATATTGCAAAACCAACTTTTCTTAAACCATAATCAATTGACATGATCGGTTTGCCAGATTGAAAAAAATGATAAAATTCTTGCAGAGAGACTGTGATCATGCTAATTAAGTTTGATTGAAGATTTAACTTTTATGTCATGTACAAATATATTCAAAAACATTTAGATTTCAAATTAATTAATGCATCGATTGTTTTTGCCGCCCTTTATTGCTTTTTATATAACTCAGCAGTTTTTGCATATAAATTCAGTTATGTAGAAACAGCTCTCCCTCAGCTAGTGTTGGAGCTATTGAAAGATCTGATTTACAACATGATTCTGCTATTTGTTGTTTTTTTTGGCCTTGGTGTACATAGACTAGTATTTATTGTTGGTGCATTATTTTTGTTTATAACCGGAGCTATTGCGAGCTATTATTTGTACTTCTTTTCAATTAGTCCAACTCTTACAGTAATGCCGTCAATTTTTGGCACTGAAACTCAGGAAGTCACAGAGTTAATCAGTGCAAGAATCATAATTTGGGTGATCTTTAGTATTTTGATATGTTTGTATAGTATCAAGCACTTTAAAATAGAAACAACAAAGTCTTTTATTACCAGAGTACTATCTGCTATTTGTTTGCTCATTTTTATCAATAACATTATCTCACCAAAATTCAGCTTTATTAAGAGCTACTTTCCAATGCAGTATTTGCATAATGCATATGTACATCTTTTTGGCGAAATGGATGAAGATTTTTCTAAAATAGATATTAGCAAAGAATATGCATTTGATGATAAATCAGATAGCGATATAATAGCAGTACTAGTCATTGGAGAAGCTGCACGATATGATAGGTTCGCTATAAACGGCTATGAAAAAGACACCACGCCTAATCTAACAAATATAGATAACTTAGTTTCATATAAGGCAAGGTCCTGCTCAAATAATACATATTTATCTGTTCCTTGTATGTTGTCTAGATTTAGCGAAGATAACATGAGCAAAATAGATTCTGAAACATCGATATTATCAGTGCTTACTAAACTCGGTTTTGAAACTATGTGGTTTGGCACTCAATCGATTACAAAATATTACCGCAACAAGCCTGGCGGTTCATTTTATGATGAAGTGAATTTTCATATCATTCCCGGCGGATCTGCCTTAATGCTTCCCAATAGTCATGATTGTGAATTGCTACCATACTTAGAAAAAAATATTAGCTCGAATAAAAAAAAATTCATTATTTTACATACTACCGGCAGTCACTGGAACTATGGAGCAAGGTATCCTGTGGAATTCGAGAAGTTCACTCCTGTAATACCAGATTCATCAAAACATGATGCTGCAAGCTGCACGGCAGAAGAGAGAAGTAATAGTTACGATAACTCAATATTATATACAGATTTTTTTTTATCTAACGTAATTTCTATGTTAAAAGACAAAAATGCGATCCTAATATACGCATCCGATCATGGTGAGTCTCTTGGTGAAGAAGGTAGATTGACTCATGGACATGATGAGTATTACGAAGAACAAAGAAATGTTCCGTTTATGGTGTGGTTCTCAAGTAAGTACAAATCAAATCATCATGAAAAATGGGATTCTATAACCTACAATGTAAATAAAGATATCACTCATGATTATCTTTTTCATTCGATTCTTGATTGTCTTAATATCGAATCTAGCATAGTAGAAAAATCGTTAAGCCTTTGTAGGAGCTATAAATGAAACGCTACTACATCATAGCCGGAGAAGAGTCTGGAGATTATATTGGCGGTAAACTAATTGAGTCATTAAAAAGTTTAAACTCATCAGAACAAATTATTTTCTCTGGCATTGGAGGTCGTAACATGACTTCTTGTGGAATCAAATCTCTCTTTCCAATTACGGAAATTAATTTAATGGGGTTTCTAGAAGTCATTCCAAAAATTTTTAGAATTAAATTGCTGATTAAGCAAACTATTCGGGATATCATCAACAAGAAACCAGATGTATTAATTACTATTGATTCTCCAGGCTTCACTTATAGAGTAGCAAAACAAATCAAGCAACTTGCCCCAGATATCAAACTTGTGCATATTGTAGCTCCTTCAGTATGGGCCTATAAACCACAAAGGGCAGCAAAATATGCCAAGGTGTATGATCATCTTTTAACTCTACTTCCTTTTGAACCTGAATATTTTACTCCCCTTGGATTAGCTGCTACATGTATTGGTCACCCCATTTTAGAGCAAGAATTTGTGACAAAATCTTCGGCCTTAAGAGAAAAAATGCACATCTCAAAAGACGTAAAAATAATTGGAGTCACTCCCGGTAGCAGAAAGGGTGAGATTAATAGACATATGCCAATCATTAGAAAAGTATTTGATAAGCTGTCTACTACTCATCCTATCAAAATTATTTTTATCCAATCAGATGATTCAAACATTCAACAAATCTCGAGATTCTTAAGCGCCGCTAAATTCGATTACTGTTTTTCTACGGAGAGATTAAATAGTTTTGCAGTGAGTGATTGTGTGCTGGCTAAATCAGGGACAAATACCATAGAAATAGCCGCATCAGGCACATCTATGATTGTGGGATACAAACTTAATCCCATCACTTTCTTTCTCTTGAAGTTAATGATCAAAATTAAGTATGCTACTTTAATAAATATCATCGCTGGTAAAGAAATTATACCAGAATACATTCAATCAGACTTTAACGTTGATAATATAACCCATGCTATAGGAGATCTTTTAAGTGACAATAAACGATCACAAAGCCAAGTCGCTGAAGGTCAAAGAATACTTAGGAATATCGGATTAAATTCAGAAGAAAAACCATCAATGAAGGCTGCAAAAATCATCATGAGCATTGCCTAGGCAGTGTTGACAACGTTGTGTCATCTAACGATTTGTGCGCCCCATTTTCTTTACGCCCAATAATGCCATATGCACTTATCTTCTTTTATAGGCTATAACAGCATGGCTATAATTTGATCCTCAAATTATGCTATCATATAAATCATCCCAATTTGGATTTATCGTTTCTATTAAATCAATTTTCCACTGACGTTGCCAATTCTTCAATTGTTTTTCTCTTGATATTGCTTCGCTTGGGTTTGCAAATTCTTCTGCATAAACCAGACTTGTTAAATCATAATTTTTACTAAATCCTGCCGTGATTTTTTGTTTATGTTCATAAATTCTTCTTGTCAAATCATTTGTAACGCCTATGTACAGAGTGCCGTTTGGCTTATTGGTAATGATATAAACATGAAAAGGCATAATTTGTGGGTAATCTATAGTTTATGTGCTTAAGTCTAGCATTTTATTGGATCCCGGGTCAAGCCCGGGATGACTAAGGCGGCGGGGCAGGATGACTGTAGCGGGGGGTTCAGGGATGACTACCTATAGTGTCACCCCGGACGCAGCACATAGTCACCCCCCAAGCAGTACTTACTCCCCAAGTACTCCAAAGTCACCCCGGACGCAGTACAAAGTCACCCCGGACGCAGTACAAAGTCACCCCGGACGCAGTACATAGTCACCCCGGACTTGATCCGGGGTCCAAAGAGCGTTGAGGTTGTGGGTGCTTTAAGAGTGGATCCCGGGTCAAGCCCGGGATGACCAAGGGGGCGGGATGACTGTGGCTGGGGGTTCAGGGATGACTACCTATAGTGTCACCCCGGACTTGATCCGGGGTCCAAAGAGCGTTGAGGTTGTGGGTGCTTTAAGAGTGGATCCGGGGTCCAAAGAGCGTTGAGGTTGTGGGTGCTTTAAGAGTGGATCCCGGGTCAAGCCCGGGATGACTGAGGGGGAGGACTGTAGCGGGGGGTTTTGGGATGACTAAGGCGGAGTTTGGGATGGATGACTAATGCCGCGCTCAAGATGACTACTTTACTTCCCCCAAGTACTCCAAAGTCACCCCGGACGCAGTACATAGTCACCCCGGACGCAGTACATAGTCACCCCGGACTTGATCCGGGGTCCAACTAAGAAATTAATTTGTAGCAAATAAATCTTAATAATCACGGGCGCTTTGTGACAAATTTACATCTGATAAAAAAATCAAAAACTCTTGGCTATATAGTCCTTGCCTATTGAAGAGCTACGCGCATATAATCGCTAGCGTAATTGATTATTCTGCGACCAAACCCTTAAGCTTTAAGGATATAGAGCAAAATAACCATACAAAATGTTTTGAGCAATTTTGCTCATATTGATTATTAACCATAAAATTAAAGGTGAAATTATGGATAAATCTAAACTAAAAAAACTTTTAACAACTACTTCAGCTCTGATCATGGTGTCTGGACTCAGCAGTACCGCAATGGGTGCTCTGTTTAAAGATAATGCTGGTGATCTCACTGTCGGTGATGGGCAGGCGGTAGTTAACGCTGTGTCTGTACCGGGAGGTACACCAAACTGGACAGCTAATGATTCTTTGTACTTAAATGGCGCGAATAACGTTGTTCTTGGTAATGTTGCTGGCGCAACTGTTGGCACGATTGATATGAATAACAACGCTCAGAATGTTACTGTTGCTATTAATTCCTCTGTAGGATCAATTATTAGTACTGGCGGTAATCCTAATGATGCATCGTTAATAATTAAAGATGGTAAATCTCTTACATTAACAACTCAAGCTGGACTTGATGCTGTTGCTGGTGCTCAAGTTGGTGGTATCTACACTGGTCTTGGTACGATAATACTTGGGCATGCTAATGGTGGTGGTGCTACATTAAACATCAATTCAGATGCTACTTTTGCTGCTACGAGCACGATAGATGGTGATGCCGCTAACCGAGGTGTAATAAACGTTATGGCTGCCAAAAATGTTACGTTTAATGGTGTTATTGGTGGCGTGCAACCTATAGATCAGTTTAACGTAGCAGCTGGCGCAACAGCGAATGTAAACGCTGACGCATCCGCAAATACAGGTTTCAAGCTCGCAGGTACTGGTAGGTTGAAAGTGGGTAATGGTATAACATTAACAGGCGTAGTAGTTGCAGATGGTGGCGCTGGTAATGGTGTGCTTGAATTCTTAGGTGCGGGTGTTGTCACAGGTAAGATCGGTAATGCCGCAGCTATAACAGAACTTGTTGCAAGTGGTGCTGGCGCAGTTGATTTACAAGCGCTTTCTAAAGCTCAGACATTTACTGTAGCTCATGCTGGAGCAGATATTCAAGTATCAGTAAATGGTGCAACTGGTAATGTAAATTACACAGCAAACGGTCAAGTGTCTTTAGCAGCTGGTTCAACTTTAACTGGTGATTTGACGACAATTTCAAATGCAGATGCTAACGGTACGAATGGTGGTAAATTAGTTTCTGCTGCGGCATCTACAGTAACAGGAGCAATCGGTACTGTTGGAAATAGATTAGATACAGTAGAAGTTACTGGTGCTGGTCTATTGGATTTAACTGCTGCTAACGGCGTGCACTACGCTCGTCAGTTCTTATTTAAAAACAATGCAGCTATAATACAAGTTGCAGGTGGCGGTAGCTTAACTGGTAATGCAGTGGCAAATGTTGGAGGAAATGGTAATATTTACTTCGCTGGCAATGGTTCTTTCACAGGAACTTTGGGAACAGTCAACGCGCTTGCAATGGTTAAATCAGTTGGTGCTGGTATAGTACAAATTTCAGCAGGTAATCATATAGTAGATGAATTCCAAGCCGCTGATAACGCTTCAGTTTTTACATTTGCTGATGGAGCAAACATCACAGGTAAGATAGATAATGCTACAGGTGCTCCGAATGCTACTATAGTGAACTTCCTAGGTTCAGGCAGTGTTAGCAGCACGACAGGTCAAACAAACGGATTTTCTGTAGTCAACCTAAAAGGTGATGCAAATTCAGTAGTGAAATTCGGTAACACCCTACAAGCAACAAACATCAATATCGGAAATGCTGTAGGTGCTGCTTCTGGTACTTTAGAGATGAATGATGCTGGAAATATTGCTGGGATTGTTAATTTCCTAGATAATACAGCAAATGGTACTGGTAAAATCAAAATTTCAGGTAATCCTGGCAACCACACTATTGGTAAAGTAGTTGTTGCTCAAGTTGTAACTGGTAGCGGTGAAATAGAAATTACTTCAGCTCTTACTGGCAGAACTATAACATTAGGTGGACAAATTGGTGATAGCACAGTTGTAGATAAATACTTAAAGAAACTTACGGTTAATAGTGGTGCAGTTTCAAACACAGTCACATTTGATGCTAATTCTCATCAATCTCATATATCTGAGATCGCAATTGGTGCAGGTGGAAATAATGGCGGTGCTATTCTTAATTTCACTAAAGCCGTTGGTGAGTATAAAATTGCAACAATTAGTTCAGCGATTGCAGGTAAAGGCGTGGTCAAAATATCTCATGATACCGAGTTTAAAAATGTTGATGTTGGTGGCAACGTCGGGATCAAGATTGGTGTAGGACTACCTGTTAATGCATTAGAATTTAATGGTGATAGAGTACTTATAATTCCAAATGGATCTGAAATTTATGCACAGCAATTAAATGCAGGTGCTAATGGTAATGGTACTATAACATTTGCTGGCGATGCAACTTTCTCAGCTGTTGCTAATACAAACTCCATAAAGAACATTAATGTCAATGGGGCTGCTAAAACAGTTAAAATACTAAAAGATTTAAAAATAGATAATGGACAAATTAAGATTGTAGACACAGCAACATTAGAAATTTCAGGAAATATTGCTGATAATGGAGCTGGAAATGGAGTTAAAATTATAGGTAGTGCCGGAGCAAATCAAGGTATTTTGAAATTTACCAATACTGCGGCAATAACCCTAGTTCAAACTAGAATTGGTCAAGGTGGTAATTTCTTAAAAACTATAGAGTTTGCTGGTGGTAATGTTGATATATCTGATGCAAATTCTACGGTTGCTCATAATACCAATGACTTTGTGTTTTCAGGCGCAAATGCAATGAAAGTGACATTTAATAATGCAACAGACGTAACATTAGCGACATTTAGGAATACTAACGCTGTTGGTATAACTCACACTGTAGTATTAGGTAAAACCCAAGCATTTAACGGCGCAAAACTTGGTGATGGCGCAGCTGGTGGCAATGGTTTGATTAACTTCCAATTGGCTAATGGTACTGATGCAACTTTAGACGGTGCAACTACTGCAAATGGAGCAAACTTTACAACTGGAGCTCCTGGAACAGGTAAATTAGAATTCCTAGGAGCGGGAATCACAGTAAATTCTGTTGGTACTGATGGCAATGGCTTAGCTAAAGTGACATTTACAGAAAGTGGCGGAATTGCTGCAGGTACATTTGCTACTGAAGTAAAAGTTAACACAGGTAAAACTGCTACACTCGGTGGCAGAGTTAAGTCTGATAACTTACATTTAGAAGATGATCTTTCTAAGGTGATTTTTGCTGATGGTGCGATCGTTGATTCAATTACTAAAGCAGACGCTGCTGGAAAAGGCTTAGTCGAGTTTGCAGGAAGTGGAACACTGAACCAAGACATCAGCGTGAGCGGTGGTAACAAAGTAGCACAAGTTCTGTTTGCTGATGATGTAGCTAAAACCTTAACTCTAAATGCAAACATCACTTCTGGTGATGTTAAAATGAGGAAAGGTATCGTAAAACTAGCCAAAGATGTGACTGTAATTGGTACAACAGTAACTGCAGCTGCAACAACGTTTGACCTAGGTTCACAAAAACTTAATGCTTCAACCTTGGCAATGAGTGGTACAAACAACATTACATTTGCAGCAACTGTAAATGGTAATGCAGTAACAGGTGGTCAGATCGTTGTGTCTCAAGGTGGTGGAGTGCTTGCTTATGCTGCTGGAACAGCAATTAATGTTCTAGCTCAAGATGCTGGAAGCTCAAGACCAACTGGCGGGGCAACTCGTACATTTACCTTGATTGCAAATAACACTGGAACGGCGGTAACAGGAGCTAATGCCCTAGATGTCACTAAAGTAAAGGTTGATAAGCTTAACCCATTTACAGACTGGATAGCACAAATAGATGCTAACGGTGGGCTGGTGCTTGTTCAGGAAGATAATGCTCTAGAGGTGCTTAAAAATGCCTTGGGAAGCGCTGCAACACAAGATCAAAAAGATAATCTGGCAGCTCTGTCTGCAGCAGCGACTGGTACTGACGCAGAAAAAGTTGTGGCTATGATGTCTACTTTAGTGAATGCAGATGGTAGCGAAAAAGTTAAAGGTAAGGTTGCTGAAACTATGGATCGTTTGACAACAACAACAACTGTGACTGACAATATTGCAGGTACAGGTGCTGCTGTTTCAAATGCCCTGGGCGCGCGTCTAGATAATCTAGCTGGAATACAACAAACTGGTACTCCAGTACAAACTAGAGAAGTAGCGGCGGCTGAAACTGGTATTTCTGCTGGTGAAGAATCAGCAAGATATGGCGTATGGGCAACTCCGTTCTATAACCAAACAACACAAAAAGCGAGAAAAGGTGCTGCTGGTTATAAAGGAACAACATTTGGTGGAAGCTTTGGTTTTGACACAAGAGCGAATGATGATTTAATCATCGGTGCTGCTGTGACTGTGGCTAATAGCGAAATGAAGCATAAAAACTTCAAATCAGGTGATAAAACTAAAGTTGGCTCAATGCTATTCTCGATCTATGGAATGCAACAAATGACTGATGCATGGTTTGTAAACGGTATTGCGACATTCGGAACAAACGATGTTAAAAATAACGAGAGAAGAGTTTCTGGTCTAACTACATACGACACAGTTCGTGGTAACTACACATCAATGTCATTTAATGGTGAAGTGATGTTTGGTTATGGAGTCGCTATGCAACAAGTTTCTGTAACGCCGATGGTTGGCCTCAGATATAGCAGAGTTAACGATGGTGGTTACACAGAAACTGGTTCAACAACTGGTCAGAACCTAAAAGTTAATACGAAAGCATCTAATAAAATGGAAGCAATCGCTGGTGCTAGACTTTCAGGTGGTACATTCGATGTTAATGGCATGAATGTGACTCCAGAAATACATGCTTTTGTTAACCAAGATTTGATTGGAAAAACTTCAAAACCAACAATAACGCTTGCTGGTGCTGGAAATCTTGCAACTAAGTCAAGAAAACCAATCAGAACAACATTCAATGTTGGTGCTGGGGTGATGGCTAACTATGGTATGATGGAATACGGCGCAGGTTACGATGCTGATATTGCTGATAAGCGTATTGGACATACAGGAACTCTGAAAATCCGTGTAAACTTCTAATAAAAGATTTAAAGAACCTGATTTATTGGGTTCTTTAAACAAGAATTTTAAAAAGGCTTCTTAAGATTTTAAGGAGCCTTTTTTTATTGGTTAATAAGTTTCCCTAAATGCTTTTTGCACTTACCCCTGAGAGGCCTCAACAATAAGCGCAGTAGTCATTCCTGGTGCTTCTTTCAAGTGTCATCCCGGGCGCTTCTTAGTAAGTCATCCCGGGCTTGACCCGGGATCCAAAGAGCATTGAGGTTGTGACTACTTTAAGGATGGGCCCCGGATCAGGTCCGGGGTGACTTTATGGGTGTTTTGGACCCACAAGTAAGAATGGATCCCAAATCGAGTTTGGGATGACTATGGGCTTTGTGTAGGATGACTATGGCTTTGTTCGGGATGATTATGACTTATGCAGCATGACTATGCTTTGTGCAGGGTGACAAAGAAGCCATCCTCGGTTTTTTACAGGTATCTTGGCCTACTCAGTCTTTCCGAGCGCTCTCTTTAGTCATCCCGAGCGCTCTCTTTAGTCATCCCGGGCGCTATTAGTAGTCATCCCGGGGCGCTTCTTAGTAAGTCATCCCCGGGCGCTATTAGTAGTCATCCCGGGCTTGACCCGGGATCCAAAGAGCATCCGAGGTTGTGACTACTTTAAGGATGGGCCCCGGATCAGGTCCGGGGTGACTATGGGCTTTGTTCAGGATGACAAAGAAAGCCATCTCCTGCCTCTCAACTAGTCATCCCGGGCTTGACCCGGGATCCAAAGTGCATTGAGGTTGTGACTACTTTAAGGGTGGGCCCCGGATCAGGTCCGGGGTGACTATGGGCTTTGTTCAGGATGACAAAGAAAGTGTTCAAAGTAACTAAACAAAACACAAAAGTTGTTAATTCTATTTGAATTTTTGCACAATATTCAAGTTTGTAGTGGATTTTAAATAATATTAATAATATAAATGTTATTAATATTAGGCTTTAGCGCGTGTATTAAAGTAAATATAGTAATCAATTGAGGGTTTTTATGGAAAAAGACAAAGCGCTAGCTGCAGCTTTAAGTCAGATTGAAAAGCATTTTGGCAAAGGGTCAATAATGAAACTAGGGCAACGCCAAGAAATGAATATAGAGTCTATACCAACAGGCTCAGTGGGACTAGATATTGCTTTGGGCGTTGGAGGAATACCAAAAGGTAGAATTGTAGAAATTTTTGGACCAGAAAGTTCAGGTAAGACCACATTGACTCTGCATGTGATAGCTGAATGTCAAAAACAAGGTGGCACTTGTGCTTTTATTGATGCTGAGCACGCTCTTGATCCTGTCTATGCAAAAAAATTAGGCGTAAATATTGATGAGTTAATTATTTCACAGCCAGACACTGGTGAGCAGGCATTAGAAATTGCTGATACATTAGTCAGGTCTGGGGCGGTAGATATGGTGGTTATTGATAGCGTAGCAGCGCTTGTACCTAAGGCCGAAATTGACGGTGAGATGGGTGATTCACACATGGGGCTGCAAGCGCGACTTATGAGTCAAGCTTTGAGGAAACTCACCGCCTCAGCTTCAAGAACAAATTGTACTATTGTATTTATTAATCAAATTAGAATGAAGATAGGGGTAATGTTTGGTAACCCTGAAACTACTACCGGCGGTAATGCGCTAAAATTTTATGCATCAGTTAGGATTGATATAAGACGCATAGGCTCCATTAAAGATAAAGAAGAAGTAGTAGGTAATCAAACCAGGATCAAAATTGTGAAAAACAAGGTGTCTCCGCCTTTTAGAGTAGTTGATTTTGATATTATGTATAACCGCGGGATCTCAAAAGAGGGCGAGCTCGTTGATCTCGGAGTGAAATACGATTTTGTAGAAAAATCAGGGGCGTGGTTTTCCTACAATGGTATTAGAATAGGCCAAGGGAGAGAAAACGCTAAACAATATTTTAGAGACAATCAAACTGTTGCTGATGAGCTAGAGTGTAAGATTAAAACACATTTAATGAATTCAAGTGGTGATTTTGTTATTGCTGCAGATGTTAGTGAGACGTCGACTCATGATGAGATATAGTGTATAGGGTTTAATATATAAAAAGAAATTTGAGGTTTTATAATATGTTTGATTTTACAGGTAGGAATGCACTAGTCACCGGAGCAAGCGGAGGAATAGGTTCAGCGATTGCAAAGATGATGCATAAAAAAGGGGCGCATGTTTATATCAGTGGAAGCAATGGCGATAAACTAAAAGATCTGGCAAAGGAACTAGGTAATAATTGCACTATTAAGCAATGTAATTTATCTGATGTTGCTGCGTGTAATACTCTTTTAGATGATATCGATAAATTGGATATTCTCGTGTGTAACGCCGGTATTACCAAGGATAATTTATCGATCAAGATGAGCGATGAAGATTTTGATGAGGTAATAAACATCAATTTAAAAGCTAGTTTTATTTTAAACCGAGCTGCAATCAAAAAAATGATGCGTGAAAGATACGGCAGAATAATAAATATCTCATCTATCGTGGGTTTTACAGGAAATCCAGGGCAAGCTAATTATTGCGCATCTAAGGCTGGAATAGTAGGTATGACAAAGTCTTTAGCGCATGAAGTTGCTAGCCGAGGTATAACTATTAATGCAGTTGCTCCTGGTTTTATAAAGTCACTTATGACAGATGTGCTTAGTGATGAGCAAAAAAATCATATAATGAATAAAATACCTGCAAAATCTTTAGGCTCGCCTGAGGATATAGCACATGCTGTTGCATTTTTGGCCTGCAATGAATCATCTTATATTACTGGGCAAACTATACACGTAAATGGCGGGATGTTCATGGCATAATAAAAGTAAAATATCAATGGAGGAGACTGGTTATTATGGGAGTTTACGAATTGTGTTACGTGGATTTAAAGAAATAATTGGTCTTTTTATCCTAGCAAAACGCTTTTTTTTGTGGTAAAAGTGTGAAATCAGAATTTTGATCTATTAAAATTTCTGCAATAAACAACTAAAACGGGATTACATATGAGCGATAATATCGAGCAAAAAATTATCAAAACTGTTGCTGAAACTCTAAGAATTGAAGCAAGTAGTATTTCCCCTGAGTCTAAATTTGTTGATGATCTTGGGGCAGATAGTTTGGATTTGGTAGAATTGATGATGGCAATTGAAGCTACTTTTGGTTGCGATATTCCTGACGAAGAAGCAGGTAAAATTCAAACAGTTGCAGACGCAATAAAATACGTAGAAAAACACACAAATTCATAATCATATTACCCACATATCTAAGAGGTAGTTTATGTCGCTAAGAAGAGTGGTTATTACAGGAGTGGGAGCAGTTACTTCACTTGGACAAACTGTTCCAGAGGCCTGGAGTGCTTTATTATCAAGTAAAAGCGGTATTAAAAAAATTGTTGAATTTAATACTGACAAGCTGTCCTGTAAGATCGCTTCCACAGTGACAAATTTTAATCCGGAAGAAACAGTTCCAGCTAGAGAGCTGAGAAAAATGGATAAGTTTATTCATTTTGCGTTAATTGCAGCAAACGAAGCTATTGCTGACAGCGGATGGAAGCCTGAAGATGAGTATTCTAAAGAGCGCACTGGAATCATGGTTGGTTCTGGCATTGGTGGTCTTGGGACCATTGAGGACACATCTGTAGAATATCACAAGGAAGAGCGACCAAGGGTTAGTCCTTACTTCATTCCTGCGTGTCTAATAAATTTAATTTCAGGTCATATTTCAATAATGCATGGTTTTTCTGGACCTAATAGTGCGGTTGCTACTGCTTGTTCTACGGGCGCGCATGCGATAGGTGATGCAGCACGTATGATCAAGTACGGTGATGCTGATGTGATGGTTGCTGGTGGTGCTGAGGCTCCAATTACACCAGTAGGAGTAGCTGGTTTTGCTGCAGCAAGAGCCTTAGCAGTCGATTTTAATGACAGACCGACGGAAGCATCACGTCCTTGGGATAAGGGACATGCTGGTTTTGTTATGGGTGAAGGGTCTGGGATAGTAGTGCTAGAAGAATATGAGCACGCAATTAAGCGCGGCGCAAAAATATATGCTGAAGTATGTGGTTATGGTTTGACAGGCGATGCTTACCATATGACAGCACCAAGTGGCCGGGGGGCTTTCAGAGCCATGGAAAATGCCCTGAAGGATGCAAAAATTGCCGCAGATAAAATAGATTATATTAATGCTCATGGTACATCTACAGTTGCTGGTGATGTTGTTGAGCTAAACATGGTGCAGACATTATTTGAAAATAATAAAACTTTAAAAATGTCATCTACAAAATCTTCAATTGGCCATTTACTTGGTGCAGCAGGAAGCGTTGAAGCAATATTTACAGCTCTTGCAATAAAGAATCAAATTGCTCCACCGACATTAAATCTTCACGATCCAATTGATGAAGTCAAAATGAATTTGGTGCCACTGATCGCTCAGGAAACCAAAATTGAATATGCACTAACAAATTCTTTTGGATTTGGTGGAACAAATGCAAGCCTAGTGTTAAGGAAGGTCTAGCATCCTTTCAAAATAATGATTATCATGGGAGCTCTTGTGGAAAGACAGCTTACAGCTCAATAAATCACATTGATTGATAGTCTATCAATTGATAATTCCTGAGCGGTATTAGACAATTCTTTAACGAACTTAATTTCTGCAGTTGAAGTTACACTCAGCAAATCAGATACTAAACTATCTGACATTTTCTTTCCCTTTACTTCAATGCAGCTAACCGGAGTTTTAATAGATAAATTATCTTTAGCTTTAATCTTTCTTACAAGTTCCAGAATGTCTAATAATTGCAGCGCCTCAGTATGATCTTCTCTTTTACTTAGAATTACTTCAGGCCAGCTATTTCTCCGGTGGATAGATTCATTGCTATATAGAATTTGATATATTTCTTCAGTAATATGAGGAATGAATGGTGCAAAAAGTTTTAGCAAAATTTTTAGGCTATAATAAAGCGTAATCCTAGCACTTCTTGCTCCATCTGGGTCTTTTTCCTCTTCGTCATAAGCTCTGGTTTTGGTAATCTCTAAGTAATTATCACAAAATTGTGACCAAAAGAATTTCTCTATTAAATCCATCGCACTTGCATATTCATATTTTTCAAATTCAGTCGTGCAGTGGTTTACCACATTAAACAACTGATTTAAGAAATATTTATCAAAGTCAGCGCTTGCAAGGCTCAGTACCTCAGGCGGTGTGAGCTTTTTTTCACTTTCAGATAATTTATCAAAATGTTGTGATGCAAATTTTGCTGCATTCCAGAGCTTGTTGATCAGGCGTTTGCCATTATTCATTACATCTTCGGAGTAAGCTGTATCAGCGCCAAGTTTAGAATTTGCTGCCCAATATCGTACAACGTCTGTTCCAAATTGTGCAAGTAACGTATCTGGCACTAGTACATTCCCTTTTGATTTTGACATTTTGCTTCGATCTTCAGCTAAACACCAACCACTGATCATGATATTAGTCCATGGTAGGCTGTTTTCATGTAAGTGACTTTTAAGCATTGTGTAGTATGCCCAGGTTCTAAGTATCTCATGTGCTTGGGGTCTTAAATAAGCTGGAAATAAATTTTTATGTCTTTTTTCATTGATCATATACCCAGGTGCAATGCCATGCGAGTTTAATTGTGGAGACACGGAGCTAGTAGACCATGTATCCATTACGTCATAATCTGGTTCAATCTCATCACGCAAGTATCCTTCTGGCAAGTCTTTTAATGGGTCGACTGGTAATTGTTCTGTTTTAGCGAAAATAACTTTGCCTTCCTCGCCTTTGCGCTTTGAATACCAAGCAGGAAATGGTACGCCGAAATATCTTTGTCTTGAGATGCACCAATCCATAGATATTCCATTAACCCAAGTATCTAATTTGATCTTCATGGATTGTGGATGCCAATTCAATTGTTTAGACTTTTCTAGCATATCGCTTTTATGGGAAACTGATTTTATAAACCATTGAGGAGTGGTTAGAATTTCTAGTGGTGCTCCAGATCTTTCAGCACATCGCACGTTTTGTAATTTTTCAGTTTGGGCTAGTAATAAGCCCTCGTTACGTAGAATTTCAATAATTTTTACTCTTGCCTCTGTGATTTTAAGTTCTAATATTTGTGATGCATACTTATTGGCAAGATCTTTATTGCTGCAATTATCATCAAATTCAACGTTTGTTATAGTGCCCCATTTGCTTATGATAATCTTCGTAGGTAATTTGTGTTTTCTCCACCATAAAACATCAGTTTGATCTCCGAAAGTACAGCACATGACAAGGCCGGTGCCTTTCTCAATGCTTACTAATTCATCGGCAAGAATCGGAACCTTTGCTCCAAAAAGAGGTGATATAGCAGTCTGCCCAGCAAGGTGTTTGTATCGGACGTCATCAGGATGATAAAATAGCGCAACACATGCAGCCAATAATTCTGGTCTAGTAGTTGCTATAACTAGAGAGTTGCCGGATTCGTCTGTGAATTTTATATCATTCATCAAGGTTGTTTTTTCTTGGTCTTCTATATCAGCTTGAGCAAGTGCTGTTTGATCTACAGGGTCCCAAAGCATAGGCTGAGAGTCACGATAGATTTCGCCTTTATTTACTAAATCCAGAAATGACATTTGCGAAATAGTAATAGAAGTATTGCTAATTGTTTGATATTCAATATTCCAATCGACTGATAATGCTATTCTATTGAATAAATCACGAAACCGAGCTTCTTCTTCTTTTACTACCTCTTTGCATATCTCTACAAATTCTTCACGCTTTAATTGCCTTGCTTTAATATTTTTCTTTTTTTCAACTAATCTTTCGGTTGGTAGGCCGTTATCATCAAATCCCATTGGGTAGAAAATATTCATTCCTTTCATGCGTTTGTAACGTACTATGAAATCTGTATGTGTGTAACTATATACATGCCCTATATGTAGCTGACCAGACACAGTTGGTGGAGGGGTGTCTACAACAAAAGTATTTGCCCTAGATTCACCTTCATTCCATGTGTAAATAGACTCTTTTTGCCAAAATTCTTGCCATTTTTTTTCACTATCACTAAACTTGTATTTGCTAGGGAATTCCATAGTCTTTGCTGCTAAATTTGAATTCGCAGATATTATTACAATTATACAGAAAATGCCAAATATATTTTACCATAAAGAGTTTGAGCCACTAATAGCTTTGATGAGATTAAATGCTCCAACTGGCTATTTATTATCTTTTTTCCCAGCTGCTTATGGTCTTATTTTGGCAAGTCAAACAATATTAGATTTATTCTATTTACCATTGTTTTTTATAGGTAGCATACTAGCTAGAGCTGCTGGCTGTGTTATAAACGATATTTTCGATAAGGATTTTGATAAAAAAGTAACTAGAACAAAAAACAGACCACTAGCTAGTGGTGCAATTTCTGTTAAAACAGCTATTGTTATTCTGCTCCTTTTGCTTCTTTGTTGTTTGGCAATACTCCTGTCATTGACTAACACCGCTGTTATTGTTGGTTTTGTGGCGTTTTTTCTAATCATTTTATACCCATTAATGAAGAGAATAACATACTTTCCACAAGCATTTTTGGGGGTAACGTTTAATGCTGGCGCTTTGATAGGTTTTGCTGCAATACAAGATTCAATTAGCAAAGATGCAATCATTTTATACATAGCGTGTGGATTTTGGACAATGGCATATGATACTATATACGCCTTTATGGACATAAAAGATGATAAGAAAATCGGCATTAAGTCAACAGCTATTTTCTTTGAACATATGCAGTATAAGCAGATAATACTTACCTTTTATGGTGTATTTATACTATTACATCTATTGGTATTTTATCAGTTTGGCTTAAAGGTTTTTATCGCTGATACCATGTGTTTTATATATTGCCTATGGATTTGTGCTACTCTTAATAAACAAGACAGAGCAAATTGCTATTATAGATTTAAAGCCAATAATTACATCGGATTACTATTGACTATACCCTTAGTACTTGAAAAACTATAAAAAGTTCTTATATTAGTATATGAGGTTAAGAATTTTATTCTAAATCAAATGAGGTAAAAATATGATTGACTACACAAAAGCATATGCAGCAAAAGAAAGTAAAGGTTTCGATGAGGGCCTAAGAAGCTATATGCTCAAGATATATAATTACATGGCTCTTGCTCTACTAGTTACTGGGGTGCTGGCATATGGAACTCTGAGTTTTCCACCGTTGACGGCTCTTATGTATAATATTGGTCCAAATGGTGAATTTATGGGCACTTCTGGTTTTGGAATGTTCATAACATTTGCCCCGCTGATTATAGCACTATTTTTCTTTATGGGTATGGCTAAAATGTCAGTACAGACGGCGCAGCTGGTGTTTTGGATATATGCTGCAGTCATGGGTATGTCGCTCTCTTCTCTAGGGCTTATGTATACTGGGCAGTCTCTTGCTCGTACGTTCTTTGTTTGTGCATCAGTATTTGGTGCTATGAGCTTATATGGCTACACTACTAAAAAAGACCTAACTTCCATGGGGTCATTCCTATTTATGGGGCTTATGGGTTTAATTATAGTGTCACTGGTAAATATTTTCTTGCAAAGTCCAGCACTTGAGTTTGCGACATCCTTTATTGGAGTAGCTATTTTTATGGGTCTTACTGCATGGGATGTTCAAAAATTAAAAGCTATGTACTACTATGCTGGTGGAGGAGAGCAG
>JAAFHP010000017.1 GCA_013298405.1 Alphaproteobacteria bacterium
TAGTCTAAAAGGAATAGTGGAGAAAGTTGATTCTCATAACAATTTTCATCAGCTATTTGCACATCTTGATACAGAACTTCCACTTCTTGGAGATCTAAGAGAATTGGTTGCTGAATATTTTGGGATGGGCCAGCATATAGAATTGTTTCTTTTTTAAGAACATATTTTATTTATGCTACTCTTTGTCAAGGTGATAGATTGAACATGCATTTTAGTACTAGGAGATTTTTTTCTTGAATTATAAGGTCTATCGGTGTAGCATAGCGTAGTGAAATTAATATATTTTGTGATATGGCTAGAGTTACAGTGGAAGATTGCATAGCAGAAATTCCAAATAGATTTGAATTAGTAGTGTTAGCTGCAGAAAGAACGAAGCATATTTCTTCTGGTGCTCCGCTTACGGTTGAAAGGGACAACGATAAAAACCCGGTGGTGGCTCTTAGGGAAATAGCTAATGATAAGCTTGAAATCAGTAACTTGAGAGATTCAGTTGTCGCTAGTCTACAAAAAAATAATAAGATGGATGATATAGCCGAAGAAAACCTATACGCAGAAACTCAAGAATCTACAGCCATAGAAGAGGGATTTGATGATATAGCTAAGCAAACATCATTTTCAACTGAAGAGGAGATAGGATTTGAGGTTGACATTGATTTTACAGATGATGTTTCAGAAGAACATTAACACTTAATTTTTTAATAAAATAAAAAAAATCCCTGACAATTAATTTTGTTGGGGATTTTTTCTTAGTGCTTCAAATATTTATATTATAACTCAAAATAATATTAATGTAGATATTTAGGAGGTTGGTTTGAAAAAAGGTTGGATAAGCCAAGAATTTATCATCAAGTCAAGTAAAAATAGAAATAACATAATAGCAGGATACGCAAGCGTTTTTGATGTGGCAGATAGTCAAAACGATATAGTAGCCAAAGGTGCCTTTAAAAATACATCTCACAGAGATGTAAGATTACTATGGCAGCATGACATCACAAAACCCATCGGGATAATTACCAGTTTAGAAGAAGATGAATACGGCTTAAAAATGGAGGCGGAAATAAATAATTCTACTTCATTAGGGGCTGAGGTAAGTTCATTAATAAAGCAAAAAGCAGTCAGTGGTTTAAGTGTGGGATTTAGTATTAAATCGTCAATTTATAATAAATTAGGCAATAGAGTTATAGAGGAAGTAGAACTTATGGAAGTAAGTGTTGTGACATTTCCGGCAAATTCTATGGCTGAAATTAGCAATATCAAATATCACTCTAATGACATGATTGTTAGTGATACGAGTTTATGGTTGGAAGTTAAGAGTTTACTAAAACAAATAGAAAAATATTGAGGTTATATGCTAGAAAGTGAAGTCAGAGAAATAGCGGGGAATTTACGTAATTTTATTACAAAGCAAGCAATGAACAAAGAGAAAATCAGTGAAATAGAAAGTAAAGTTAATATAATTTATGATCAATTCATACAAAATAATGAGGTGCCATATTATTTAACTCAAGATTCAGCAAATATATCAAATTATATAAGAAAAGGAGAGATTGATGCTCATCTTACAGTAAAGTCATTAAGTGGGGCAGGAGACGAAGGAGGGGTAACGCTTCTTCCTTCATTAAATAATAAAATTATTTCTGGCATAAAAAATTTATCTCCAATGAGACAAATCGCAACGGTAGAAAATATTTCCACTAGGTCATTAGATATGATAATAGAAGATGGTGATTTTGTTTCTGGTTGGGTTGGAGAAACGATGGCCAGACGAGATTCAGATACACCTAAACTAATTAAGAAAACAATTCAAACACATGAAATTTATGCTCAACCAAAAGCGACACAAGCTTTAATCGATGATTCTGAAATTGACATAGAGAATTGGTTGGTTGAGAGGTTAGTTGACAGTTTTGTGAAGCTAGAAAACGAGGCTTTTATTTTAGGTGATGGCGAGGGTAAACCGAAAGGCCTTATAACTGATGACAAAATAGAAAAGGTCAATATTGGCAATGCAATTTCACCTGATGGGCTGCTAAAGTTGATAAATATGCTGGATTCAGCTTACTTGGCTAATGCAAAGTTTATTATGAATAGATCAACATTATCGACTATTCAATCTCTCAAAGACAAAAATGAGCGTTTTATTTGGCAGCAATCTCTGAGTGATCCACTACAACAAAGTATATTTGGAATTCCAGTTGTGATTTGTTCACATATGCCAGATATAGGGGCTAATAAATTAGCTGTAGCATTAGGCGATTTTAAGTCCACTTACAAAATTATAGATAGATCTGGAGTAAATCTTACCCGCGATCCATATACCGATAAACCATATGTAAGGTTTTATGCAGTAAAACGAGTAGGAGCGGATGTGGTTAATCCTTTGGCGTGTAAATTTGCAAAATTTGTAGCTTAAATTTATAGCGAGAGAGTTATGCATATAGATTACCTAGAAAGAAAAAATAGTATAGAGAATATCTGGTCTTTAAATGAGGTTAAGAATTGTCTTAGAGTATCATACGACTATGATGACAAGTACATCCAAGGCTTGATACAAGTGGCTACAGAGAGTGCTGAAAATTATACTGGTTTGATGATTCAAAGTAGAAATATTATTTGCAGCATTAAAGATACAAAAAAGGATATAAATTTAAAATTTAGGCCAATGCATAATATAGAAGCAGTATGGTTAATGGACGCAAAGCAAATGCAAGAAGATATCACTACAAAATATGGCGAATGCATGCTACGTGATGGTAAAATATTGTTATCTGATAGATATATAAGCAAAGATATTCAAATTCATTATGTTGCCGGAATTAAGGACAATATTCCAGGACCTATAAAGCATGGAATTCTTTTACATATTATTGGGTTATATGAATATTCAGACAATCCAAGCACTATGAGTTCTGTTCTTAAAGACTTATATACACCTTTTAGGATGATCAAAATATAAATTTATGTCACCAAGAAATACAGGTGCTAATAACAAATTAGTGCATAAAATTAAAATATTAAAGAACCAATCAGCATCAGCAATAATTGAACCTAATTGGCAATTGATATTTGAAGTGTACGCTTCCGTGAATGCTATAGTGGATAAGAGGCATATTCTATTAGAAGGGATAAGCTTTGGTAATGTTATTGGTGAAGAATATTATTCGTTTAGAACAAGGTATATGAAAGGTATCACTATAGATATGAGAATATTTTTTAATGAACTCTTATTTGATATTAAAAGAATAATGAATGAAGAGCATAAAAATAGGTGGCTCAACATAATCGCTTTGAAGGTATAACAATGTCGTTAACTTTTATACATGATTTTCAAAATAGAATATACACAACGTTAGTTAATGATATAGATCTTATGTCATTGGTAAAAAAGGTATATATTGGGAGCTCCCAAGAGGCTAAAGGGCCTTTTGTATTAATCAATATTACCAAAGCAGAAGATCTATCGATTCATAAGATTGCTCAATACGAAATTGATTTTCACATTTCAGTTTTTGCACAAGATTTAAATTATGGAACTTTAGCAATAATTGCTGATTATTGTGTAAAAAATTTATCCTTAATGAATAAGTTATTTAGTGGCTATGTGATAGATGGTCTAAAAGCCAATAGCATTATTTTTGATAAGGCGAAAGACTTGGTGCTCAATAGAATGGTAATAGATTGTAAAGCGTTTATTAAGAGAAAGTAATGAGTCAAAATTTTCATGATACTAATCTTCCTGATTTTATGGAGATTTATGCTCAAGGAGTGTCTGAATTTTCAACTTCATGTGCAACTACGCTTTCTGGTAGAGAAAATAGGTCATCAAATATTACTTTTCCTCGAAGGCGTTACAATCTTAAGAATTGTAGATTATCAGAGTTGCAATTTGAAACTTTTAACAGTTTTTTTATAGCACGGTTAGGTTCAAGATACTCATTTAGATTAAAAGATTATTTTGATTATAAAGTTATCAATGAACAATTACTAGACTCTGATATCAAGGGAGGTAAGGTTCAATTAAGAAAAACTTATCGCGATGTAGTATCTAGTTTTTTAAGAAAAATAACTAAACCAAAGAAGAATACAATTAAGTTTTGGTTTAATGGAGAGCAAGTAGATGAGTGGAAAGTAGACTATATTACAGGTGTTATAAGCTTTTTAAAAGCAATACCTAAACACACTGTAATAACCGTTAGCTGTTGTGCCTGTAAGGTTTGCTAATGATAGTTTTCAGTATTGTTTAAATAATGATGGAACCATAAGTATTCTAGATACTGAATTATTAGAGGTATTTGAATGAGCGAAAAAATGAGAGCCTATTCCTACTTATTTGATCTTGAGTTTTCAAGTGGAATTCGTGTCAGCCTTACTTCATGCTCTGAACACTTAACAATAAATGAGAAAGAATATTATTGTAAATCCGGCTTATCAATGGCAAAAGCAAGTTTTAATGATTCAGGAAAAAATCTTATCATTATCAAGGGAATATATGAGCAAGAGGGGATTGAAAAAGAGCATTGTATAGATGGAGCGATAGTTAGCATATCATCATTGGACAAAAATGTAGTCAAGCAATTATATAGATATATTTGTACAAAAGTTGTAAGTAACGATTTGGAATTTGAGTTATACTGCGAACCAGAGACAATAAAATATCAGAAACAATTACTAAATAGCTTTAGTAAGACTTGTAGGGCGAATTTTGCCGATGATAAATGTGGAATAAGTTTGCCAAAATACTCTATTGATTCTATTCCTTATGACATATCAGGGAAAATCATGAAGTTTAAGGAACTAGAAGGCTCAAAGTTTAGCTATTTTCAAAATGGAACGTTGCAAGTATTAAAACATCATCTGACAATTGCTGAGTATAAGATTTGTATTCATGTGAAGGAAACTATCGGTTTAGAGAAAGAATTTACGCTAAGTTCGAATGAATATAACTCTATCAGATTAATTCCTTCTTGTGACAAAAAATATTTAACATGTTGCTATTCATATGATAATGCAGTAAATTTCAGAGGCGAGCCTTTTGTGCCTGATAGATTCATTGAAAATTAAGGATATGTTATTATGAGAATGGAGTTTATCAGTGGCTTCTTAAGCATTTTTAGGTTTGGGGCAATATCAGTCAAACATATGAAAACAAGAAGTTTAAATGATTTGTTTATCAATTCTTCAGAAGATATAGGATCAGCTTACAAGAAAATAGTGAAAGTATATGAAAGAAAGTAGAAAATTTTTTGAAAATAACCGCCTTAATAAGGGGTATAGCAGAATCGTTAACTTTAATCGAAGTGATCAAGGTGTAATAAGAAGGAAATATAAGAGTATTCTTCCGCCAATTGATTTGATAGAAGAGTATGAAGAGCTTTATCCTGGCACCTTTGAGAAGGTTCTTGATATGGCACAAAAAGAGCAAAACCACAGACATTCAATGGATTTATTAGAAATGGAGCGCCACAATAGAGCTACAAAGCTTGGTAGGTTATTTTCGCTTTTGTATGTTGCGATAGTTTCAACTACTACGCTAATTCTTGCTTTTAATAATAACACGTTGGTTGCGGCGATGTTTGCAACTGCATCATTTGCAGTAATTGCAGTAGTTTCTTACTTATACTCAAAAACAAGTAAGAGAAAAATGCCTGGAAGGCACTTTATTCATGACAGAAGGAAACCTAGCTCACAGGGAAGTTAAAATATTGATCCTTGAAAGGCTCGTTGGCAAAAGTAAAATGCCACCATTCTTGTGTGATTCCTCTAAAGCCGTACTTTATCATTAGATTTCTTAATAGATGCCTATTTTCTATAGCTTGTTTATCAATAGAATTGCAACTTGCATAAGATTTCTTGCCAAAGAAGTCAAATTCAGTACCCATGTCTAGTGCTTGATTAGTGTCAAGGTTGAAAATAGTTAGATCTACCGTTGAGCCCCTGCTATGTGCGCTATGACCTGGTGCAATAAAGCCAAGTTCAAAAAGGTGATGTTTTTCATATTCAGGATAGTATTTAGCTTTGATATGAGTAACATCTGGTAAGTTCTCCCATTGCAGGAAATAATCTACAGCTTGAACTGGCCTATAAGCGTCCCAAATAAGCAAACTTAATCTATTACTCATCAACTCTTCTTGAACCTGTTTTAGCGCCATACATACCACTTCTGTTAGAATAGCTACTGGTCTGTGGTATCCTGGTACAATGATTCCTGTGAAATTATCTTCAGTGGCATATTTAATATCTTGAATAATATCAGGGCAAATTTCATTTAAGTAGCTGAATCCATTTGGTAATCCAGTGATTGTATTTGCGAATTTATTTTTAATATTCCCTAAAGTAACAATAGTTTCCATGGTTTTTTACGATTTAAGTTTTTTTATTCTTTCTTTATAATTTCCAGAGAAGATATAATTTCCAGAAATCAGCATACTAGCTCCGCTCTGAATGCATAGCTTAGCCGTTTCGTCATTGATTCCTCCATCCACCGCTAAAATAATATCTGTTCCTTTTGTAATATGAGAAATTGCGCTTATTTTTTTTAATTGGTTATGCATAAATTTTTGCCCACTAAAACCGGGGTTTACTGTCATTACCAAAATAAGATCGATTTTATCTATTATGTATTCAAGAATATTGATGGATGTTGTAGGTAATAACGATATTCCAGCCTTTATACCGTACGATTTTATTTCATCTATAGTTCTATCTAGGTGTTTTGTTGATTCTGGGTGAATGGTTACTATATCTGCTCCAGCTTTTACAAACTGATGAATCCATTTTTCTGGTTGCTCTATCATCAAATGCACATCAATTGGCAAGGAGCAATTTTCTTTAATTGTTGAGACTATAATTGGTCCAAAAGTAATATTTGGTACGAAATTACCATCCATAACATCAATGTGAATCATATCCGCTCCTGCTTTTTGTAAATTGCGGAGTTCAGAAGATATGTTGGCCAAATTAGCCGATAAAAGGGATGGTGATATTATCATCATTTCTTATTTTTTGTGTTTTCTAGTGACATTACATAAGATATGATTTTAGCTACCTCTTCAAAATGATCAACAGGTATCTCTTCATCAATTTTAACATTTTTATATAAGCTTCTAGCTAGTGGCGGATTCTCCACTATTGGCACGCTTGATTCCTTTGCAATTTCTTTTATTGTTTGAGCAATGAGGTCAAGTCCTTTTGCAACACAGATAGGTGCATATTGGCTGTTTTGATCGTACTTAAGAGCAACAGCATAGTGTTCAGGATTGGTAACGACTACGGTAGCTTGTGGGACTGTAAGTTTGATTCGTTTTTTTGCTTGAGCTTTTCTTAAGCTGCGTAGTTTTTGTTTGATTTCAGGATTACCTTCGGATTGTTTATATTCTTCTTTGACTTCTTGCTTAGTCATTTTTAGCTCTTGGTGATGCTGATAGCTCTGAAATGCAAAGTCTACTGCTGCTATAACAGCCATGATGATTGTCACTAGAATCAAAATATGTTTCACAATACTCATTAGCTGAGAGAGAATGCCAGCTATAGATAACTCCTGGTATTGTGCCAATTCCTGTATATCGGCTGCTATTACAATAGCCACAAAAGAGCCAACTAGAAGTATTTTAAAAATACCTTTGATGAATTCCATGACACTTTTCATCGAAAAAATTTTTTTAAATCCCTTAACAATAGATAATTTAGATAATTTAGGTTCAATTGGATCAAATGAGAAAATAAACTCGCCAGCTTGAAAAAATGAAGATGCAATTGAAGCGATAATGATTATTAAAAATATTGGGCTTAAATATATTAAGGTTTTTTTCATAATAGCTGAAAGGAGTATTTCAACTTTGCCTTGATCGACTGCGATAGTTCCTGCATTTTCAATAAAAAACCTAAGGTTACTTCCCATAGATTGCAGCAATTGAGGGACGATCCAGATGGTGACAATGGTCAGTAGCAAGAATACCGCAAAACTCGTCACTTCCCTTGAGTGAACTACTTGTCCCTTTTTTAGCGCATCTTCTAGCTTCTTTCTGGAGGGTTCCTCAGTTTTTTGGTCTTTATCTTCGTCGTCCCCTTCTGCCATTATTTTTTGCTATTTTCTTTTAAGTGCTTCACTTTTTCTTTAGTCTCAATATAATAACTTAAAATATACTAAAATCAAATTAATGGCAGTTAGTACAGAAGTTTCTTGTGATTGTAAGGATTGGAGCAATTATCCAAAGATTAATAGTAGTATGCTTACAAAGACAGTTGATTTAGTGCTATCACGATTCAAAAATATTTATTCTATAGAAAAATTAGATATCTCGATTTTGCTCACTGATGATGAGCGAATGAAGAATCTTAATCTTGAATTTAGAGGAAAAAATAAAGCTACTGATGTTTTATCTTTTCCAGACATAGAATTAAATTGGAGAGAATTGCCAAATTACAAGCCTGGTGGTAATCATCTGTATTTAGGTGATATAGCCTTTGGCTACCAGACAGTAGCTAAACAGTCAACCGAAATGTCATCTGATTTTGAAGATTACTTCAAACATCTTCTCATTCATGCAGTATTACATTTATTAGGGTATGATCATGTAGATGATGAGGATGCAGAGGCGATGGAAGCGATGGAAAGAGAGGCTCTACTAGAACTTGGTATTAAAATGTCTTATTAATATAGTGTGTTATTATTATGCCTAAAGCACAGGGTAAGGATGGCCGTCCCACGGGAAGCTATAATTCTGTTCAAGAAAAATCAAAGATTCGTGCCTTTTTACAAAGGCTAGTTAAATTGCGAAAAAAAGAAAACGATCCTCATAAGTTAAGATCAGCAAGTAGCAAGATTGAGTTGAACATGCGTAGTTTTGCTGAAAAAACTGTTGAAGATGTAATGATTCCTCGGTCGGATATAGGATCTGTAAGTATAGATTCAAAATTTGAAGAAATTTGTAACTCAGTGATTGAGCATGCTCATACTAGGACTCTAGTATATAGGGGCAGTCTGGATAATATTGTTGGTTTTATACATATAAAAGATTTATTTCACTCTGTAGTAGATGCTAAAAAGATTCCTATTAAAAAATTATTGAGAAAGCATATTGTTTCGCCTCATTCAATGAAGTTGATAGACCTACTTAAACAGATGCAAATAGCAAGAACCCATATTTCTATTGTGGTTGATGAATATGGTGGCACGGATGGTTTAGTTACTATAGAGGATATTATTGAAGAAATAGTTGGCAGAATTGATGATGAACACGATATTGATGTGGAAGGAAACGGTTATAAAATCACTCGTCCTGGGGTGATTATAACAAGTGCTAGAGTTGAGATTGAGGAGCTTGAGGAAGTAATTGGTATAAAATTTGAAAATGATTGCGAAGAAATAGATACCATTGGGGGGCTTATCATGACCATTAAAGGCTGTGTTCCTGAAAAGGGAGAAGTTGTTGTTCTCAATAATGATTTGGTAATTGAGGTTATTGAGTCCACGCCTAGAACTATAAAACAGCTTAAAATTACATATCCCACTTAATGAGCAATATAACACTAAATTCTCTTAAACTTCTAAATTTTAGAAATTTCAATGATGTTACATTGAAATTTCATGATGGAATAACAATACTCATTGGTCCAAATGGCAAAGGAAAAACAAGTATCTTAGAAGCCATTTCTCTTTTGTCTCCAGGTAAGGGGTTAAAGCAATCTGGATATGATGAAATGTGTAAGCTGGGAAATAACGAATGGAAAGCTGGTTTTAATTTAGATAGTAAACTGGGAAGGGCAGATATTACCTCAGAATACAAACTTGGGGGCAGTGTAAGAAAAATCTCATATAATGGTACAAAAATTCCCGCTGCCGAGCTTACAAATTTTGTCAATATTATATGGATCACCCCTCAAATGGAGAATATCTTTAATCAATCTACTACGATTAGAAGAAAATTCCTGGATCGAATTGTTTATAATTTTAATAACGATCATGCCAAGAGTATTGCTAAATATGAATATTTTGTCAGAGAGAGAAATAAAATATTAGCTAATAGAGATGTGTATTTCCAAGAATCTTGGTTAGCTAACATTGAAAACAAAATTGCTAAAGAGGCGGTGCTGATTGATATTGAAAGAAAAAAAGTTGTTGAAGTGATGCAAAATGCGATTAACAGCCTTAGTTCAGATTTTCCAAAAGCTATACTGAAATTGACTGATATCTTTGTGCATCAAGGTGAACTGGAAGATAACGTCAGTTTGTATGAGGTGGAACTGAAAAAGTCAAGAGCAGGGGACTCATTTACAGGTAGAACAAGTTTTGGTGTACATAAAACCGACTTTATCGTGCTAAATTCTGAGAATAGATTAGCTAGACTATGCTCAACTGGGGAACAGAAAGCGTTGCTAATATCAATACTTCTATGTTCAGTGAATTCTATTATAGAGCATACTAAATCTTATCCAATCTTGCTATTAGATGAGATTTTTGTACATTTAGACAATGAAAGGACAAAGGAGCTTGCGAAGTATATTTTATCTACTAATTTGCAGACATTCATAACTGCAACTGATATTATTGGCCTTGAGCAACTATCTAATGCTAATATTATAAGTTTATGACACTAAAAAAACCAGAATGGATAAGAGTGAAAGCCCCAACTTCTAAAGGGTTTCAGAATACTATGGAGCTCATTGATAAACTAAAGCTAAATACTGTGTGTCAAGAAGCTGCTTGTCCAAATATTGGAGAATGCTGGGAAAAAAAACACGCAACAGTTATGGTACTTGGTTCAGTTTGTACAAGAGCTTGTAGCTTTTGTAATATTCAAACTGGTAGACCTGATTTATTAGACCCTCATGAACCTGAGCGTCTTGCGTTAGCTGTAGAAAAACTTGGTTTAGAGCACGTAGTTATTACGTCTGTTGATAGGGACGATCTTGATGATGGTGGTGCAGAACATTTTGCAAATTGTATTAGGGCGATTAGAAAAACCAGTTCAAAAGCAACAATAGAGATTTTAACGCCTGATTTTTTAAGAAAAGAGGGAGCTGTAGAAAAAGTAGTCTCTGCTAAGCCAGACGTTTATAATCATAATATTGAAACAGTGCCTTCTTTGTATAAGTCTATTAGACCTGGTGCGCGGTATTTTCATTCTCTTAATTTGTTATATAAGGTAAAAAAACTTGATCCCTATATTTTTACTAAATCTGGGATAATGCTAGGTTTGGGAGAAAAAGATGAAGAAGTATTGCAGGTAATGGATGATTTAAGGGCGGCTGAAGTTGATTTCATTACCATAGGGCAATATTTGCAACCTACAAAAAAACATGCAGAGGTTGATCGGTATGTTACGCCTGATGGGTTTAAGTATTTTGAAAAAATGGCTAAGGCAAAAGGTTTCTTAATGGTATCATCTTCGCCTTTAACTAGGTCATCTTATCACGCTGGAGATGATTTTATTCAGATGAAAGAAAATAGAAATTTAAAATTAGGTGTTGCTTAATGCATACTTTTAAAGAAGTAAAAAATGTAGAGAGTGATCCTGCTTTTATATGTGACATAGTAATGGATATTGAAAAATACCCAGAGTTTTTACCCTGGTGCTCACAAGCAACTATATTAAATGCAGATAGTAATAAAGTTATAGCTGAGTTAGGTGTTAGTTTTAATGGGATGTCTGAAAGTTATGTATCTGAAGTTCAGGTATATAAAGAAGAACAAGAGATAACAATTGTTTCAAAAGCAATATCTGGTCCATTCAAGCACTTAGAAAGTAAATGGGTAATAAAACGACTTGATCAGGTATCCCAAGTGCAGTTTTCTATTGATTTTGAGTTTAAATCTAGGATACTAGATGTGGTCATTGGTCTATTTTTTTCACTAGCGATTCAAAAGATGATCACTGCTTTTGAACAAAGATTAGTTAACCTTAAAAATCAACTAGTGTGATTTTGTAGCCAATGTATTGATAAAAAGCACAAACAGCGCTCTATTTTGTTGTTGATAATAAGTGGTGGTGCTAGAATTTGGACTGTTAAGTTATTTAACAAAGTATAAACATTAATATGGAGAAATTTACTATGAACAAAGGAGAGTTTGTATCATATATAGCAGAAAAAAACGGCTGTACTAAAGCTGAAGCGGAAAGGGTAATTGATATGTTTACTAGTTCTGTTATTAGTGCATTAGGTAAAGGCAATGATGTGACGCTAGTTGGCTTTGGTAACTTTAGTGTTACAAAAGTTGCTGCAAGAGCAGGTCGTAACCCAAGAACTGGTGAAGCGATAAAAATAGCTGCTTACAAACAACCTAAGTTTAAAGCTGGACAAAAACTGAAAGACGCTTGTAATTAATATATATACCTGCCAGTTAAAAGTATAATTGGCAGGTCATACACTCATTAGTGTATCTTTTGTAAGAAAGAATATAATCTCAGTGATTCCTTTTTGTTTTATTAGAGTATCTCTGGTTTTCTAGGGTAGAAACGACCTGCTTTTGGTTGTTTTGGTGTCTTTATATTTCTCTGCTTGAACGTACCCTGGTTGTATCAAGAGTTTTTTAACTCTAGCGGCATGACGTCCTCCCAAACTTGATTTGGAAACTAATAGCTTTAGGTTGCAGTTGTTTTACGAGAAGCACGTCAAATATTCAGCATGACCAAAATTGGTTTAGAGGAAAAGCATAACCTGTTTATAGTCATCTTTATCTGATTTCTACACTACCATCGTCATGTTCTCCCGTAACTCCTGTGCGGTACACGCTATCCTCGTTTAAATCAACATCACTAAAAATAGCACCTGGTTGCTCATCAAATTCGCTTTCTAATCTTTTGCTAGTTGTTAAATTTTTATCTTTATCTTTATCTCCAACTCTATCCTTGCCTTCTTCTCTTTCGCCAGTATAGTCCTTATCCCTTCCTGCGCAGCATGAATTTCCAAAAAGCCATTCCCAAAACGATTTATCCTTGGACATCAAGACCTCCTTTGTCAAATTAACTAGCATTAAACCCTACCAAATAAAAAGGATAAACCTATATAGTTAAAAAATAATTAACATAATTATTTTGTATTTTGGAGGGCCAGGTAGAACTAAACAATACTATTGTTTAAAATGGAGATCGACAAATAGTTGCGAGGTGGCTATTAAACCCCAACTACATCTTGCATTGTATAGAATCCTGGAGGCATTTTATGTAGCCAGTTTGCAGCTATTATCGCTCCCTTGCTAAACGCATCTCGTGATAAAGCTCTATATTCCAGGGATATTACTTCATCATCATCAGCAAAAATAACTTGGCAATCACCGAAAATCCCCCCAGCCCTGATAGAAGAAAAGCCAATTTCATTATCTTGCCTAGTTTGGTTCTTAGCTCTTTGAAAAATTGCATTTTTTTCAAAATCTAATTTCCTTGCACTAGCTATTGATTGTCCAATCATTAAAGACATACCAGATGGGGCATCTTTTTTGTAGCGGTGATGAGTGTCAATTATTTCAACATCAGAATCTTTGCTTGCGATAGCTATTGTAGTTGCAATTTTAGCCAATAAATTAGCGCCAATGCTTGCATTTGGAGCAAATAATACAGAATTAGTTTTAGAAACATTCTTCAAATCACTTAATTGCTCAGCGCTCAAACCAGTTGTGCCGATAAATAGCTTTATTCCGGTGATTTTTGCTGCATTTATTATGTTATAGATACTCTCAGGTGCAGAGAAATCCACCAAAATATCACTTGTCTTGCAGTAAGTAATTAAATCTACCAGTTTAGTGTTACTTCCAGTTTTATACTTAATCTCAAGTTCTTGTGCTTTTTTCTTGAGTACAGCATTTGTAAATGCTGTACCCATTTTTCCTGTTGAACCATTTAAGGTGACAGTAATTATGCTCATTTTATTTCTCTAAAACTTCTTGCAAAATATAGAAGTGGATTTTTACTATCATCTATTTTTGTATCTTTTACTTCTCCTATGAAAATGTAATGATCACCACATATAATTTGTTCTTTTTTACTACAAAATAAGACACTAGCAGAGTCTGCTAAATACGGTGATTGCGTATAATCATCAATTTTATAATTTACATTAGCAAATTTATCTCTGGCAGGTTTTGCAAAATTCTTAGCGATGGCTTCTTGTGTTGAAGATAGTATGTTGACAACAAAAAATTCACTATTTTTAAATGCTTCTAGGCTTGCTGCATCAGTGTTAAGACAAAATGAAATTAAAGGAGGAGCAAGTGAAACTGAAACAAATGAGTTGGCGGTAAAACCCCATAATTTATCCAAATTAGAAGTTGTTATTACACAAACTCCGGTAGGAAATTTACCAACTGCTTGTTTAAACTGTTCACTCTGCACCAGCCAGACCCCATTTTTTAGCAAGAGAAGCAATTGTGCCATTACTTCTTAAAGATTTAATAGTATGATCAATATTTTTCTTATCTTCGCTTCCTTTAGGTAGTGCAATTGAAAAAGATGATCCATATTGTGGAATGGACAGTCCAGCAAGTCCGTTATTCTTTTCAACGAATTTCTGCACTTGGGACTCCTCAAGCATAACCCCATCAATTCTACCATTTTTTAGTTCTTCCACTAACATTAAGTTACTAGCTAAAGATTTAGTTCTAAAAGAATATTTAATAGACATATCATGCGCAATTAGCGTCCATATAGTTCCAAGTTGCGCTCCTATCATATAACCTTTGAAATCAGATGGTTCAGTAAAATTGCTGTCAATGCGGTATAAAACAGCTATTTTTGAGTTGGTATAAGGGATGGAGAAATCAACCCTCGCTAACCTTTCAGGGGTAATTGACATAGCCGCAATTGACATGTCAATATTTCTACTTGATAGAGCAGCAAGAAGTCCATGAAATTCCATGTTTTTAAATTCTATTTTTTTCCCAAGATGTTTTGCTATTTCGATCATCAAATCAATATCGAAGCCTTGAATTTCACCGTCTTTAAGAAATTCATAAGGGGGGTTATCAGCACTAGTTCCGACTATCCATAAGTCTTCCTCTTTTTTAGAACAAGAAACAACTGCAAATAGCGTTAATACTAAGGCAAAAATTTTAAAGGATTTCATTATTTATTTACTTAAGTTATAGTTAATTTTTATCTGAAGCATTCCTTATTCTTTCAAGCAAGCAATTATAGTCGTCTGGTAATTCTTTTTCAAACTCTAATCTAACTTTTTTTGTTGGGTGAATAAAGCTAATATAGTAAGAGTGTAGAGCCTGATGATTAAAGTTGGTAAGAATATTTCTAAGACCATCTTCCAAGTTGAGTAATTTCCTTGCATTATTACCATAGGTTTGGTCGCCAACAATGGAATGTCCTGAATGACTCAAATGCACTCGTATCTGGTGTGTTCTACCGGTCTCAAGTTGACATTCGATCAAACTAAATTGGCCATTAACCAGTATTTCAAGAGTTTTATAATGTGTAATTGCACGTTTGCCACCAACTTTGTATACGCCCATTCTTTTTCTATCTAGTTTGCTTCGTCCAATATGTCGGTCTATAGTGCCTTGAGTTGGTTTTATTATTCCCCAAATTAGTGCTTTGTATTTTCTTGTTAATTCATCATTTTTTATTTGATCTGCAAGGCTTATATGAGCAAAGTTATTTTTTGCCACTATCATCAAACCAGAGGTGGTTTTATCGAGCCTGTGAACTATACCTGGTCTAAATTCGCCACCGGTATTTGAGAGGTTTTTGGTATAAAAAAGCAGCGCATTTACCAAGGTGTCAGTGTGATTGCCAGCCCCAGGATGAACAGTGGTATTTGAGTCCTTGTTTATTACAATAACATCTTCATCTTCATATACAATGTCTAGAGGTATATCTGATGGCGTGATATCTGAAGTATCTGGTTCGCATAATGACAATTCTATTACATCATTCTCAAAGACTTTGGCTGAAATGCTTAGTGCAGGATTGTTATTGATATATAATAACCCTGCTTTTATTGCTTTTTGAATTTGACTGCGAGAAGAATTGGGTAGTAATTCTGCAATTGCTTTATCAACTCTTTGCTTGTTTAAATAATCTGGTATTATGTATTTGATTTTTTCCATGGGTTGAACTGAATATGAAACATTACCATCAAAGAGCTGCTCATATTAAATGGTTAAATGAAATGGGGATAGACTATTATTTTTCTCTAGAAAAAGATAGTAAAAATTTGGTTAAAGATATCAATTCAAAAAAAGATATATATTTATCTAAGATTAGTGAAAATATACCAAAGAGTAAAGTAGTGGCCAAGAGCAATGTACTAAAGCAAAATGATCTTGAGCAGGAATCAAGGGTTTTGGCCAATAAAGCATCTTCTATATCCGAGCTTAAGCAAATAGTTAAAAGTTTTGAAGGCTGTGAGCTTAAAAACTTTGCCACAAATACAGTATTTGCAGATGGTATTGAGAGTGCAAAAATTATGTTAATTGGAGAAGCCCCAGGTGCAACAGAGGATGAGAAGGGAATACCTTTTTGTGGTGAAAGTGGCAAATTACTAGATAATATGCTTGCAACGATCGGTATATCAAGAACAAAAAATGCGTATATTACAAATACTATATTTTGGAGACCACCCGCAAACAGAAAACCTACTGATCAAGAGATAAGCATATGTAAGCCTTTTGTAGAGAAGCATATTGCTTTAGTGAAGCCAAAATTGATCATATTAGTCGGTAGCACAGCTACAACGTCGCTACTAGGAAAGAATCAAGGTATTACATTTATTCGCCAAAATGATTATCCATACACTAATCAGTACCTTACAGATGCAATTACGACTACTGCTATATTTCACCCAGCATATCTATTAAGACAACCCATGCAAAAAAAAGTAACATGGTTTGATTTACTTAAAATTAAAGAGAAATATGGAGAGCTTATTGGTTTTTCTAGAGTGTAGAGTACTGAGTTTGATATTCTTTAACTTATTGCAGCAGTACATGGGCTTTATAAATAGTAGCTTGACAAAATGCTGTATAATTCTTAGACTTGCTAGCGCTTTGTATAAATATTCTTACAAAGCTCTATGCACCCGTAGCTCAATTGGATAGAGTATTTGACTACGGATCAAAAGGTTAGGGGTTCGAGTCCTCTCGGGTGCGCCATTCGATCAACATAGTATGACTTTAAACGATTTGTTTGTATATGATCTTAAAAAGGTTCTATTGCGCTAACTATGAGAGCAAATCAAAGAATTATGGCTACTGGGCCGTCCAAGCGCCGTCTATGGGTAGTGCAGCTCCAGTAATAGATGCTGCTTCTTTGCTGCATAAAAAATATGCAAAACCAGCGATCTCTTCTATTTCAACAAATTTTTTGGTCGCTTGTGCAGCCAAAATTACTTTCTCTATCACCTCGTCTTCTGACATGTTTCTAGCTTTTGCAGTATCTGCCACTTGCCCCAATACCAGAGGTGTTTTAACGTAGCCAGGGCAAATTGCATTAACTGTAATCCCTTCTCGTGCCACTTCAAGCGCAACAGATTTAGTAAAACCAAGTAAACCATGTTTTGCTGCCACATAGGCTGATTTAAAAGGTGAAGCAACAAGGGCATGAGCAGAGGCTATATTGATTATTCGCCCCCATTTGTTCTTCTTCATATGTGGTATAACGTTTTTAACTGTATAAAGGCATGAAATTAAATCGATTCTTATTATTGCTTCCAGTTTTTCTGGGGGAAAATCTTCAATTGGGGATACAAATTGAATACCAGCATTATTGATTAGTACATCAACGCCACCAAATACTTTGCTTACGTGTTTAAACATATTATCAATTTCATCTGGTTTTGATAAATCAGCACCATCAAAAAGTACATCAGCAGCGCCCATTTTTTTTAAATCTTTAACGATATCTTCCGATTGATCCTTTGAACTAAAGCCATTAATTACCACCTTAGCCCCAGAACTGGCAAATTTTTTTGCGATTCCTAAACCTATGCCGCTTGTAGAACCAGTTATTAACACCACTTTATTTTTCATTGTAAGCACCTAAATATTTATTTTATGTTGAGAATTCATATGTATAATAGTAGTCAAATTTCAAATTAAAAAAAGCCAAAAGAATGCAATCTACAGAATCAAAAAAAAAATACCAAACCTCTGTGTCTTGTCAGGGCAAAGAATACCCGTATGATCACCCAAAAGTATATCTTGAAATAGATCCTGAAATAAAAAAAATCGACTGCCCTTATTGTGGCAAAACGTTTAAATTACAATAAATTAGAAGTATAAGTTGACAAAGACTAACTTTATTATTTCAGTTCTAACTGTATTTGTTCAATACTATGATTACCACTTGTTTGGTTTCATGGCAGCAAATATATCTACCCACTTTTTTCCTGCAGATGAAGTAATAACTCAGCTTTTAAACACATATCTTGTAATGTCTATTGCTATGCTTGCAAAGCCTATAGGATCAATTATACTAGGTAAAATAGGGGACTTAAAAGGTAGATCAAATAGCTTTAAAATAAGCTTGGTTGGTACTGCAATAGCGTCATTTGCTTTATTTGCTACACCATCTTATGAGCAAATAGGAGGTTTTGCTTGTGCTAGTTTGCTTATTTGTCGTATGGCTATATGCACCTTTGTCACTAGTGGTTCAGATGGTGTCAGAATATACATATATGAGCATATATCAGAAAAAAACAAGTGTTTAGGGGTTGGTCTTACTACTGTTTTTACTCTAGCTGGATCTTTGTCAGCCTCATTATCTGCGTGGTACTTTACTCTTAGCAATGAAATAGGCTCGTCCTGGCGGTATAGCTTCTTACTTGGAGCTCTACTTAGCTTAATTGTCATAGTAGCTATGAAAATTACTGACTTTAAAGATAATATAAAAGTCATGGATAGTGATGATTATCATAAATATTCATCAACTTCTTTTTCTAAAATTATTAAAGAAAACTGGAAGTTATTCTTAACTTGTACAATTCTTGCAGGTAGCATTGGTAGTACTACACAATTTTTAATAGTGTTTTTTGGCACATATAACTATGAAATCCTTGCAACAGAATCAAGACATTATATACAACAAATCATTACCTTAGGAATAGTATTTTACATGATATTTTCTGTAATGAGTGGTTATATTGCAGATAAAATTGGAAAATTAAGAACCACTTTACTTAGTGGGGCGCTATTATTAATTATACTAGTAGTGCTGTGTGTTTATACTTCTAAAATGCAGTTTAGTGCTTATATTTTTATAGCTATCAATTGCGTGATACCTTTTGTAATTATGCCTGCAGCAGTAATTTTTAAACAATCAATTCCAACGCCAATAAGGTATAGACTCTTTTCCTTAAGCCACGCTGTTGGTTCAGTTTTGATCTCCGCCCCAACTGCCTATGTAAGTACCTACTTATATAAAGCATCTGGTGTAGCGTGGTTACCGATTCTTTATTTTATTTCTGCTATATTCGTGATATGTTTATCAGTATATATCTTAAGCCGCAAGGACGTGACCTCTTAGATATAATTTTAACTTCTAAAACTTCTTAAAACCATGCCTATAAAAATATTATCTAATAGCACGATCAATAAAATTGCAGCGGGTGAGGTGATTGAAAGACCAGCTTCTGTTGTCAAAGAATTAGTAGAAAATGCGATTGATGCCGGTGCTAATAAGATATCAGTTTTAATAGAAGG
>JAAFHP010000018.1 GCA_013298405.1 Alphaproteobacteria bacterium
TTACTATTTCATGCGGCGTTCCTTCTGCAACGATATAGCCACCTTTGTTACCTCCTTCAGGGCCGATGTCAATTACTCGATCTGCAGTTTTTATCACCTCCATGTTATGCTCGATTACTACTACCGTATTGTTTTTATCAACAAGCTTGTGTAGTACCTTGAGTAATTTTTTAATGTCATCAACATGTAAGCCAGTTGTTGGTTCATCCAGAATATATAATGTCTTACCAGTAGACCTCTTGGAAAGTTCTTTGGCTAACTTCACCCTTTGTGCTTCCCCGCCAGATAGCGTGGTTGCAGACTGACCAATTTTTATATAGCCTAAACCAACTTCTTTTAAAGTTTCAAGCTTATCATTAATAGAAGGTACTTTTTTGAAAAATTCTGCTGCGTCTTCAACTGTCATATCAAGCACATCAGCGATATTTTTTCCGTTATACTTTACCTCGAGAGTCTCTCGGTTATATCTTTTTCCATTACACACATCGCAATTAATATATACATCAGGTAAAAAGTGCATTTCAAATTTAACCAGCCCGTCGCCTTGACAGGCTTCGCATCGTCCTCCCTTGACATTAAACGAAAAGCGGCCTACTTTGTATCCTCTAATTTTAGATTCTGGCAATTCAGTAAACCAATCACGAATTGGGGTAAATGCACCAGTGTATGTTGCTGGGTTTGATCTAGGAGTTCTACCAATTGGTGACTGATTAATATCAATAACTTTATCAATATTTTCAAGCCCAGATATTGATTTATACTCACCTGGATATATTTTCGCTGTTGGTTCAAGGAACTTAAGCGCTGCCTTATAAAAAGTATGTATCACAAGGCTTGACTTACCACTTCCTGAAACACCAGTAATTGCCGTAAATGTACCTAGTTTCACCTTTAGTGTCACATCTTTTAAATTATTTACATCTGCTCCAACTAAAACTATTTCCTTCCCATCATGCCCACTCCTGACACTTTTTGGTACTGGAATAGATTTTTTGCCGCTCAAGTACATACCAGTAATACTATGCTCAGAGTTCTTTATTTCTTCAGGGGTTCCTTGTGCCACTATTTGCCCGCCGTGAATACCAGCACCTGGACCAACATCGATTATATAATCAGATTCAAGCATAGTTTCATCATCGTGTTCTACAACTATTACAGTATTCCCTATATCACGCAGACTTTTTAGAGTAGCAATCAAACGCGTATTATCTCTTTGATGGAGTCCTATAGATGGTTCGTCAAGAACATACAAGACTCCGCTCAAGCCGCATCCTATTTGTGAAGCCAGTCTAATTCTTTGACTTTCTCCTCCTGATAACGTGCCTGATTCTCGCGAGAGGCTTAAGTACTCTAGGCCTACATTATTTAAGAAATTAAGCCTTTCTTTTATTTCTTTTATCACTCTACCAGCAATTTGATTGTGTTTGTTAGAAAGTCTTTGCTCTAAAGTCCCGAACCAATTACTTGCTTCATATATTGTTTTTCTGGCAACTTGTCCAATATTTAAGTCATCAATCTTAACACATAGAGATTCTTGTTTTAACCTATATCCACTGCATATTGAGCAATGATGCTCAGACATATATCTAGATAATTCCTCTTTCATCCAAGCAGCATCTGTTTTTCTGTATTTTTCTTGTAAGCTTGGTATGATCCCAGCAAAGATCTGTCTGATTACTTCACGTTTGCGTTCATCATGATACTCAAAATCTATTTCTTCCTCGCCAGAACCGAAAAATAAGATCTCTTTAATTTGCTCGGACAAGCTATTAAAAGGTTTAGTAAGGCTAAATTTATAATGCTTAGCAAGTGATTCCAGCGTGTCATACACAAATTTAGAAGTTGACCTACTCCATGGAGCAATTGCGCCATCTTTTATACTGATAGATTCATCAGGAACAACAAGATGCTTGTCAAAGAATGACTCCTTGCCAATACCTTCACATGACGGGCATGCCCCAAAAGGACTATTAAAGGAAAAAATTCTTGGCTCAATTTCTTCAATTTGGAAACCAGATACTGGGCATGAATACTTTTCCGAAAATGTTATTCTCTCGTTTGCTTTATACTCTTTAATACCTTCAGGTAATGACATAAACTCTATGTATGTTATTCCTTGACCCAGTAACAACGATGATTCCAAACTCTCAGCTAATCTATTACCAATTGAATCATCGATAACAAGCCTATCTACTATCACTTCCACTGTATGTTTCTTATTTTTATCAATTTTAGGTATCGCATCAATGTTATACATTACGCCATCTAAATATATCCTTTGATATCCATGTTTAACCAGATTTGCTAGTTCTTTACGAAACTCACCTTTTTGACCTCTGATGATAGGAGCTATAATATAAATTTTAGTCTCTAGTGGCAGAGATTTTACTATATCAATCATTTCACTAATTGACTGACTTTTGATCGGTAAACCCGTGGCAGGAGAGTATGGAATACCGACCCTAGCAAATAAAAGTCTTAAATAATCATATATCTCAGTGATTGTACCTACGGTTGATCTTGGATTCTTAGAAGTTGTTTTTTGATCTATTGCGATTGCCGGGGAAAGACCAGAAATAGATTCAACATCAGGTTTATTTTGTAAATGTAGAAACTGCCGCGCATAAGAAGACAAACTTTCAACATACCTTCTTTGGCCTTCAGCATAAATGGTATCAAATGCAAGCGATGATTTGCCAGAGCCACTAAGACCAGTAATTACAACAAATTTATTGCGAGGAATATCAACATTTACATCTTTTAGATTATGTTCTTTTGCTCCCCTAACTTTAATATATTCCTGCATCATTTATAAAAAATTTATTAGTCAATCATTATAGATAGTAAAAACCAGACATTGCAACAGCTATCTAAATTAAATTTCTCTTTGAAGATAATATATAATATGATATAGCTAGTATTGGTTTAATTTGCGAAGGTTATAAATGGCAAGTAGTGTAAATAAAGTAGTTTTAATAGGCAATCTAGGTAGAGACCCTGAAATTAGAATGACAGGTGATGGCAGAGAAATAGCAAGCTTCAGTCTAGCTACTAGTGAAAGTTGGAAAGATAAGGTTACTGGTGAAAGAAAGGATAAAACTGAGTGGCATAGAATAGTTGTGTTTAACGAAGGATTAGTCAGGCTAGTTAAGAACTATGTTAAAAAGGGCAGTAAATTATACCTAGAAGGTCAACTCCAAACAAGAAAGTGGCTGGATGGAGAAAACCATGAAAGATATACGACTGAGATTGTCCTACAAAATTTTAATGCAAGTCTTATTTTGCTTGACCCTAGAACCGATTCTACGCCAGAGTCATTCTCAAGCTCAAACCAATCAGGAACTACTAATTTTGACAATAGTGAACTCGATGATGAAATTCCGTTCTAATGCCATTTTGGCGCTGTTATTAGCAGCATTTTCTTTAACTTCTTGTAAAACTATAACCTATGGCCATGATCCAGCAACGCTAGGTGAAATGTATGGCTTTAATAAAGTTCTAGTAAAGGGAGGTGATTTTTGGATAACAACTTATCAAAAAGTGACGAGCAAGCACCAGCCATATGTGTTTTATATAGAAGGTGACGGAGCTGCATTTAATGGAAGGTTTAAAGTTTCAAGAAATCCAACCCCTAGAAGGCAGATGTTCATTCAGCTAGCTGCTATGGATAAGAGGCCGAATGTAATATATGTTGCTCGTCCGTGTCAGTATACTCCAATGGATTTAAATCCAAAATGCAGTAGCTTCCAATACTGGACCAATAAGCGGATGTCAGATGACTCTGTTGCTTCTATTAATGACGTAATCAATAGCTTTAAATCCAGTCATCCAGTAAGTTTAGTTGGCTTTTCTGGAGGTGGTGGGATAGCTGTTCTAGTGGCAGCACGTAACAAAACTATTAAAGATATTATTACTATTGCTGGTAATCTGGATCATAAGGCATTTACTACGCATCATAACGTATCGCCTATGATAGGTTCTCTTAACCCAATAGATTATGCAGATAAGGTACGTCTTATTCCTCAGTTACATGTTTCTGGAGGAAAGGACACTGTTATCCCACCTTTTATAGCGGATAGGTTCGTACAAAAAGCTGCATCACAATGTGTTAAACAAGAAATTTATCAAGATGCTAGTCACCAATATGGGTGGAATAGACTTTGGGAATATATTTATACAAAACCAATTACTTGCTATAAGTGATAGTGAATTAATTTTGTAAACTACATATAATTATTATGACTAAAGTATCAATTATTAGATTAGAACACTCGAGTGATTTGGAGTTGCCCCACTATGCTACCGCCCAAAGCGCCGGTATGGATTTGCCAGCAGCAGTAATTTCGGATTTGACTATTGAATCAGGCCAAGTTGCAATAGTGCCAACAGGGTTTGCAATAGGTTTGCCTGTTGGTTATGAAGCTCAAATAAGGCCACGCTCGGGTTTAGCTGCTAAGAATACGGTCACGGTACTAAACACTCCTGGTACAATTGATGCCGATTATCGTGGTGAGATTAAAGTTATCTTGATTAATCACAGTCCTGAAAAATTTGTGATTTCACGAGGTATGAGAATAGCTCAAATGGTAATATCAAAATATGAACATGCTCAGCTAATAGAAGTCAAAGAGCTTGATCAAACCGCAAGAGGCAGTGCTGGATTTGGTTCAACTGGTACAGATAGAGTTAAAAAAGACTCCAAGTAAAGTATTCATTTTTCGTCCTAAATTCAGTCTTCCCTGGCGGTCTTAAGTCTTCCCGGATTTGATCCGGGATCCAAGCTGCCTTTTTGAAGTTGGAGTACTGTAAGGTGGATGCTGAATCAAGTTCAGCATGACTTTGGAGAGTTTATTATGACTTTCTATTCTTTCTTAAAACAGGCCTTGTATCTATATAATTTCAATACTAATAAAAAAATAGTAAGAAAAAATTTATTATTTGCTAATAGTATGGCGTGTTTATATAATCCAAATGCGTAAATTATAAATGTTTTATATATAAATTTTTGGCATATGAACAAGCTTATTCTTAATCTCTTTTGGTTTACTTTAGCGTTATTTTCTTTATCTGGTTGTTTACAAACTGTTTTTACTGGGGCTGCTGGTTCTGCTGTAGAACTAGCAAAAGATAGAGATGCAAAACAAGCCTTGACTGATGCTAGAATATCAGCCGGTATAAAAGCTGATTTAATAAAAAGTGGGGTTCGGGAGTATTTTACTAAAATCAAAGTAGATGTTGTTGATGGTAGAGTTCTTCTTACTGGGGCCATTGAAAAAGATGCTGATGCATTAAAGGCGGTTGAAATTGCGTGGAATCAGAAAGGTGTAGAAGAAGTTGTTAATGAACTGAAAGTAGATGAAAAAAGTGATCATTTTAGCTTAGCTCAGTATACCAGAGATGTTATGATTACTAGCCAAATCAAATCTAAAACATTTATAAATCGTCAGGTGAAGTTTGTGAATTACACAATCGTCACAATTGATAATGTTGTATATATATTTGGTATTGCAAGATCCGAAGAAGAATTAGCAAAAGTAGCTAGTATTTCATCTAATCTACGCGGCGTTGAAAGAGTAGTTAGTCATGTAAAAATAAAACCAGTTGATGGGAAGGATACATCAAGCAGCAGCTCGGTATCTAATCTATCAACAAAATCTACTATTGATGACGAAGATAAAATAACCACGATAAAATCATCGACTAAAATGAAAGAAGTAAAGACAGAAACTTCGGTAGATAAAGAAGCAATAAAAGATAATCTAGATGATTGGTAAAAATAGAGTGTTTAACAAAGTTATCAGCTTTGTTTTATTGATTATATCATGTGTTGTTCTGTGCTCTTGTGGAGGGGGTTTTAGGGCATTATCACGTGAAGATGCAAGAAATACCAAATATAAAGGTCATTATAAAGTTGGATCTGCGTATACTATTAAAGGTGCCAAATATAACCCTAAAGAAGTAAAGAGTTTCACGCAAGTAGGGATGGCTTCATGGTATGGAAAGAAGAATGGTTTCCATGGAAAAAAGACCGCAAATGGCGATAAATATAACAAAAACACTCTATCTGCTGCCCATAAAACCCTGCAACTACCTTGTTTAGTGAAAGTAACAAATCTTGAGAATCATAAATCAGTGATTGTAATGATAAATGATAGAGGGCCATACTCTAAAAACAGAATTATTGATCTTTCTGAAAAAGCAGCTGAAGTAATTGACATGAAAAGGAAAGGAACGGCCAAAGTGAAAGTTCAGTATTTGCATTCAGACACTAAGAAATTTTTATCAGCAATTGGACTTGAGAATAAAAGTGGCGCTAAATCAAAGCGTCATGTTCGAAATAAGAAATGTTCTGTTAATTGCCACGTTAAGTTAGTCAATCAGCAACACAAGATTAAAGTAGATAAAAGTTAATCAAGGGACTCAAGTTGAGCATATGGTGACAAGTTTAACTGATTTTGCTCCAGCTTTCTTTAGAATTTTTGCACAATAATTTGCTGTGCTGCCAGTGGTTCTGACGTCGTCTACTAATAATATATTCGAGTTTAGTATATCATATTTTTTATTGCAGCTAATAGAGCCAGCTAAATTTTTCATTCTTGCAGATTGAGATAATTTAGTTTGTGCCTTTGTCCACCTAGTTTTGACTAATATATCAGATTTACATGGAGCTTTAAAAAGTTTGGCTAAATCATATGCTAATATTTGAGCTGGGTTGTACTGTCTTAAAATTCTTTTTACCCTGTGCATTGGAACTGGAGTTATTATCTCCACTTCTTGTAGATCACTTCTATATCTGTTGAATAGTAATTTAGCAAAAGTTTTTGAATAGTTTGTTTGGTCGTTATATTTGAATGCATGAACTAGTTTTTTGCTTGCCTCATCATATTTAAAAATGCTTCTGGCAATGTCATATGACGGATGTTTAGCAATACACTTCCCGCATAAAACAACATCATTTATAGAGAATTCAAAGGCTATTCCGCAGCATTGGCAATATGGGTTTGAAATAAATCTTAATTTATTAAAGCACACAGGACAAATATTATTTGGTTGCTCTAATATTTCAGAGCAAGCGATGCACCGTGATGGTAGTATAAAGTTAAAAATATGCTTCAAAGTGGTTTTCATTATTTCCGTTTACCCATCGCATATTCAATAAGTAGCTTTTTAAATGGGTCAATTTTATTTATTGCCTTAAATGCCGTTTGTCTTGCGTGGTGAAGTATTCTAGAGTTATTAGAGAAAATAACATTAATAGTATCTGTGATTTCAAGCATGTCATTATTATCATGCCTTCTTTCGTTTTCATAATTTGAGAGCGCTTTTTGATTTAAACCATATTTAGTTAAATTGTCTCTAAGTGACTCTATATCTTTTATTCCTTGGTTTAATCCTTGACCAGCTAAGGGATGGATGATATGTGCTGTATCAGCTATTAATACTATATTCTTATTATAGTATTTTGATGTTAAATAAGCTCTCAAAGGATAACTTGCAACTTCGCTGATAAGTTCAATTTTACCTAAAAAGGGCCCAAAATTCTGCTCCACAAGATATAAAAACTCATCATTAGGTAGATTTAGAATAGTTTTCGCTAGGTCTGATTCAATTGTCCAAACTACAGAAGAATGATATTTGTTTTTTAGTGGTAAGATAGCAAATGGTCCGCTGTTCATAAAATTCTCAACTGCAGTACCATCATGAGAGTTTTCATGCTTAACAAGAAAAGTTAGAGCAAATTGATTATATTTCTTATCTATACTACTGCTAAAATATTGCTTTCTGGTTGAAGAATTTGGTCCATCACAAGCAATCACTAAATTACTTTGTATATTATTAGCATGAGTATCTATTTTAATTGAACATTTATCGCTATTATCAATAATTTGATAATTAACCTTGTCAATAATATGAATTTTAGGATGCGAAGAGGTGATAGAGTATAGCTTTTTCTTTAAATCATCATTTCTAACTATGTAGCCCATTATTTGTCCAGGAGCTAAATTAGCTTGCCCAAAATGTAAAATATTTGGAGATTTATTATCGACTACATAAATGTCAATAATGGGTCCAGCGATTTCTGATACTTCGTCCCATAATCCAGTCTTATCCAAAAATAATTTTGAATGATCTGTAAGAGCTGTGGTTCTTACATCATGAAAGAACTGATCTGATGATGGATCTTTTTGTTCTAGGATAGTTACTTCATGACCAATATTTGCCAGTGCTAATGCCGTTATCATGCCGCTAAAGCCACATCCTAGAATTGTTATTTTTGTGTTATGATTAGACATAGGTGATTTAATCTCTGATTTTTGCACCATCTTTTTGCATGAAATACTTAAGATAAGCTGCATTTACAATAGTAGAAAGTATAAAATAAATAATACTAATGTCTAAATAAGAACTGTTTGCCTTAAAGGTTCCAAGCATGCATATTAGCAAGGAGATCACGCTTGTAGCGCTATTTAGAAATAAGATTTTCGTAAAAATATCATTTTGAAAGAATAATCCCAATATTAGCATAACAATAATTACTGATGTAAAAATTAAAACCAAATATAGCATTATTTTATAACCTTTATAATCCTTGATTCCATTTCTCCATCTTCTAATGAGTCAAGTAAAGATGAATCTATAGCATGAACTAGTAATAAGTTCTTATCCACTGATAAAGTTACTGTTCCAGGTGTTAGTGTAATAGAATTAGCGTAAATCACCATCCCTAATTCGCTTTTTATATCAGATTCAACAATAGCTAAACCTGGGAAAAGAGACATATTTCTTTTCCACGCAATTTTAGTGACGTAGATAGCAGATAAATATATTTCTTTGAAAAGCCATAATACATAAAAAAGGAAACCAAATTTTATGTTATTTTGACTTGGAATAAGTGCAAGTTTGCACGAAATAATCAATGCTGTCAGACAAACAATAGCACAAATTATCAGACCACTAATAGTCAGGTTGCTATTCAGGCCAAGCCAAAATAAAATTAGTAGAAAAATATATAAAATCTTAATGCGCATTTAATACTGATTCTTTAGGTGGAGTTGAAAATGGGATAAGGAACATGGCAATAAAAAACAGCAAAGATATGAAGTTGAACACATAATTCATGGACATTATGAATGCTTCTCTATTGATCATATTGTTAAGAAGAGCAAAAGAAGCTAGCTCAGGGTCAACAACTTTGCCAGTAAGTTCGTTAGTAAAGAATGTAATCCTATCTTGAACCGTAGTAGAAGTCAAAGGCATGTTTTCATTAATAGTTTGAGTAAATAACTGAGTTTTTGCATTAATGGTGCTGTTAATTAAAGCAAGACCAATTGCGCCTCCTAGGTTTCTTGTTAAGTTATAAAGGCCACTAGCATTTTGTACTTCCTCTTTTTTCATAGTACCTAGAGCCAGGTCATTAATTGGCATAAAACAAAACATTAGTGCTAGACCTCTTATCATTTGCGGTAAAAAGAACTCCCAAAACTGCGATTGATTAGTTAAATAGCTATTCATATGACTGCCAAAAGCAAACATACCAAAGCCAATAGCCAAGATAATTCTCTTATCTACACCTGATCCAAACATTTTGGCAGCAAGTGGAGCTGAAACAAACTGAAAAACACCAGTCACAAACATTGTCGTGCCAATTTGAAGAGTGCTGTATCCAGGGATAGTAAATAAAAATAATGGCATAAGGTATACCGTGCCGTATAAGCCAACTCCAAGTATAAAAGAATAGATACAGCCAAAGGAAAAGTTCTTATTAGCAAAGGCGCTTAAATCAATAATAGGATTCTTAAAGGTTAGTTCTCTTATGAGCAGCCAAATAAAGCCTAAACTGCACGTAATTGTAAGTATTAATATGTGATTATCTTGTAGCCAATCTTTTTTATTTCCTTCTTCAAGGACATATTGCATTGCTCCTAATGATATAATTAATAGGAAAAAACCTACATAATCAAAATTCTTTACTAAATCATGGTTTGGTTTATCAATATGTAGGAACAAGAAAACAGTTGAGCATACAAATATTCCAGGAAAAATATTTAACAAAAACATGAAGTGCCATGATGATACATCGGTTATATAACCACCTATAGTCGGCCCAATAGTTGGAGCTACAGTAACAACTAGACCTATGATCATACTGACTTTTGTATGCATACTTTTAGGGAAAATAATAAAAATTACACCGAATGCTGTGGGGATCATAGCGCCGCCAAAGAATCCTTGTAGGGCCCGAAATATAATCATAGATTCTATATTCCACGCAATGGCACACATAAAGCTCATGATTGTAAAACCAAGAGCAGCTATAAAATAGGATATTCTAGTAGATAATACTCTGGCAAAAAACCCGGTCATAGGTATTACAATAACTTCTGCTATAAGGTATGAAGTTTGTATCCAGGATAATTCATCACCAGATGCTGATAATCCTGCGCCAATAACTTGAAGAGAGCTTGAAACAATCTGAATGTCTAGTATAGCCATGAAAATACCAACTACCATAGCAAAAAATGCTAAGATGGTTTCTTTTGGAATTTTTTCTTCTTCTGATACTGTCATAATTCTGATTTTGTTTTAATACTAACTGCATGTAATTCTTTTGAAAGTACATCAGATAGCGCATCCTTGACAAGTCTATGTTGTTTAATCAAAGGTAATCCTTTAAATTTATCACTTATTATTTCAACTAAGTAATGATCTTGATCTCCTAGTGTATCTGTAATTTTTATTTGTGCATCGGGGAAATTTTTTAGTAGAATACTCATAAGCTTGTTTTCTGGTATAGCCATATTTTAACTTTGTTCGTGTTGTAGATAATGAAATTTAAGCATAATGTACTTAATTTGCAAGCCTTGAGTGCACTACGCAATATGCCAATAAATGTTGCTGTTCTAGGTGGTTCTTTTGATCCAGCGCATGAGGGGCATTTGATGATTTCTAAGCAAGCGTTGGATTTTTACCATTTTGACAAAGTAATATGGCTTGTTGCAAATCAGAATCCTTTTAAGCCAAAAGAAGGTAATGATTGTTATATACGTGCCGAGCAAGCCGCTGATATAGCAAAGTATGATAATAGAATCATAGTTTCAACCGCAGAAAGAGAACTTGGCACGTTTTATACATATCAATCCATGGAGCTTTTAGTTAAAAGATTTCGAAGTATAAAATTTACTTGGTTAATGGGCATTGATAATCTTCTGGACTTTAGAAGGTGGTATAGATTTAGTGAGCTTATCAAAATTTGTGAAATAATCATTTTCGATAGACCAAACACAAATCGTTTAATAAATGTTGGTTCTATATTGCCAAATAGCCAACCAAGCCTTGATAAAACTCAAAAGCATCATATAATTATTCACAGAGGGAAGTTATTAGATCTTTCCTCAACGATGATTAGAGAATGTAAGAAATGAGTAGTAATAATAACAATGACTTGAAAGAGTTCATTTTAAAGTGTTTAGAAGAGAAAAAAGCTGAGAATATAGTATGTATATCACTTAAAAATGATACACCTATTGCTGATTTTATGATTTTTGCTAGCGGTAGGTCATTAAAGAACATCAAAGCTATAGCGGAGTATGTAGCTTACGAGCTTAAGCATGAGAAGAAATGGAGTTCTAATATAGAAGGTCTGAATAATTCTGATTGGATTTTACTAGATGCGGGCGATGTTATTGTACATTTATTTCATCCAGAAGCGAGAGAGAAATTTAAAGTTGAAGAATTGTGGAAAAGTAAGTAATGGCAAATAATATTTTAATTATAGTTATCACGTTAATTGCTACAGCGGTTTTTGTTGTAGCGATTTTTAAAAAGTTAAACTTGAGCCCAGTTTTGGGGTATTTAGTAGCTGGTGCTTTCATAGGTGATCATGGAATGAAAGTAGTCAACTATGAACAAACATCACTTCTTGGGGAGTTGGGGGTAGTATTTTTACTTTTTGCTATAGGTCTTGAGCTATCTATAGAAAGGTTAGTAGCGATGAGAAAATATGTGTTTGGCCTCGGTACCATGCAAGTATTTATTACAAGTATTATTATCGCTGCAGCAATTGTTCTGACAACTGGAAATAATAAGGCAGCTATTATCATAGCAGGTGGACTTGCACTTTCGTCAACTGCTATTGTTATGCAGGTTATAAATGAAACTAAGAGCCAATCGATGCAAGTCGGCAGGGTGTCATTATCTATATTATTACTTCAAGACTTTGTGGTTGTCCCTTTGCTTGTTATAGTGCCTCTACTGGGTGGCGGCGGTGCACAGTCAGCTGGCTCTCTTGCTTACGTGCTAGGCAATTCGATGATAAAAGCAGTTCTAGCATTAAGTGTAATTTTTGTCGCTGGTAGAGTGCTACTACGCCCTCTATTTGCTTTTATAACCCCAGATCACACTGAAAATAGTGAGTTGCCAATAGCTGTTACTTTGCTAGTTGTGCTGACTGCTTCATGGGGTACAGAGCATTTTGGCTTGTCACTAGCCCTTGGAGCATTCGTTTCCGGGGTATTAGTGGCGGAAACAGATTTTAGGGTAAGAGCTGAGGAGAGTATTTACCCTTTTAAGAGTCTTTTACTTGGTTTGTTCTTCATGAGCGTGGGAATGAAAATAGACGTGATGGAGATGTATAACCAAGTATTTAATATAATTACCTATAGTCTTGCTCTGATTGTGTTAAAAGCTCTTATTATATCAGCATTATGTATTTTATTTGGTTTTAATAAAGGTGTGGCTGTACATGCTGGTTTGTTGCTTTCTCAAGGCGGGGAGTTTGCATTTATTTTATTTGGACTAGGGAAAGAATATGGTGTACTTACCGAGCAAGAATCAAATTTACTTCTCACTGTAGTGACTTTCTCTATGGCACTGACGCCATTGCTTGCGATGATTGGTCAGAGGTTTGCAGATAATATAGAAAAAGGACTTGGTAGAACTCCTAATCAAATTATTGAATATGGTGCAAGAGATCTAGCCAATCATGTTATTATTGCTGGCTTTGGTAAGGTGGGTAAAATGGTAGCAAGAGTTCTAGAAGCTGAAGGCATCAATTATATAGCTCTTGATGTAAATGAGGATGTGATAAAAGACGAGATTGCAAATGGTTTACCTGTGTTTAAAGGAGACGCTTCTCAAATTGGGACCTTGAAAGCCATTGGTGGAGAAAGAGCATTTACTCTAGTTGTAACAGTGAATAATGAGATAACGGTAAAAAAGATTTGCAAAGTTGCTAAAGGGCATTTTGATAATTTAGATTTGATTGTAAGGCTAAAAGATTTAAAAGCCTCAAATGAACTATACAGTCTTGGCGTAAATACTATAATTCCACAAGATTATGAAACTGGTCTGCAGCTGGGTAGTGCAGTGCTGAAATCTGTTGGAGTGAGTGAATATGAAGTAAGTAGAATAAAAGGTCAATTTAGATCTGGAAATTACGTGGTTGCTAAGCAAGATGAGTCACTATTTGAAGTCGAAGAGGATGAGTAGAGCGATTATCTTTATACTGATCTTATTGTCTAGTATATCAGCAGCAAGTGCTTTAGTTGCAAATTCAGCTGTACCAAGGTTTGTTTCGATTAAATTTAACGAAGTAAATGCTAGAACTGGTCCAGAAAATGATTGCCCAATAGATTGGGTATTTGTTAAGAAGGGTGAGCCGGTAGAGGTGGTAGCTGAATTTGGGCATTGGCGTAAAATTAAAGATATTAAAAGCGAAGGTGGCTGGGTTCATTCAAGTGTTATTTCAGCTAACAGATCGGTTATTATCGTTTCGCAAGATAAGATTCAATTGATATCATCCCCACATGAGTCATCTAGTATTGTTGCCAATCTAATGCCAAATTTAAGATGTAATCTTCGTAAATGTATAAAAGAGTGGTGTCAAATTTCTTGTAAGTCTTATAAGGGGTGGGTGATGCGTAAATATTTATGGGGCGTATATCCTGAGGAGTTTCAAGATAAGTAAAAAACAGCCTCAATACATTTAAGGTATATAAGGGAGATGCTCTAATCAAGTTCGTGGTAACCTTAAAGAGCGCCTGGGATGACTTTCTTTGTTATGTGTTCCTCCTTAATAAACATAGTTGATGACTGGCAGTCCTTGTAAAAGTCCAGAAAGTCGCTTCCAGATTATCGTTATTTTGTTAATCTATTTAGTTTATCAAGTAGAGTGTTAATTCTTGATATCATTAATGTTTGCTGTCTTGGGTCGTGTTCTGGTGTGGTTGGTTCTATGCTCTTAATTTCTGATTTCCTTTTTTCAGTTTTGCTAGTTTGTATGTTATGAAGATCGTTGTTTAAAGTAGTAAACTCTATACCAAATGTCAGTTGTTCAAGTAAGTGCTGATCCGCGTGATTTAGCAAAATTTTCTCTTTAATAATCGCTTCATTATTACTGATTACTTTTGGATTATTCAAATTAGCATTATCTAACACTTCTTTCTTAATCTTTTTACTAGTATAATTCTCGTTCAGATATGTAATGCTGTGATTAGTGTAGTATCGTCTACTTCTTACTTTTGTAATTTCAAGATCAGGGTCAGTTTTTTCAATATAGCGTAGTTTATGGTGCGGCAGTCCAGTAAGGTCCGACGCTTCAGCTATAGAGAAATATTTCTTCTGGCTAGACATCTTGATTAATCCTTTCCTTAAGTGTTCTAGAAGGTGCTAATCTCAGAACGGTTCTTGGCGGAATGGATACTGAATTGCCAGCATGAATATTAAAACCAGGTCGTGATTTTTTGTGTCTAATTTTCCAAGTGCCAAAATTCTGTAATACTAATTTTTGATCTCTCTTGGTAAGTCTTAGTATTTCAGCAAAGATATGTATAGTTATTTCTTCACAAAGTGAGAGAGATAAACCCAGCTGATCTTTTAGCTTAGCAGCAATTTTTTCTTTTGTAACGGTTGTAGTCATCTTAAGTTACTAGAATCTCTATAACATATAATAACAGCTATATTAAACTTGAACAAAATGTAGTTCAAGAATATTAAGCCATTACCACCTAATTAAAGCAGCGCCCCAACTAGCACCAGCGCCAAAAGCGGTAAAAGCCAGGATATCACCTCTTTTAATAGCATTCTTGTTATTAAGGTCCCAAAGTGCAAGCGGTATAGAAGCGGCTGAACAATTTGCATGCGTTTCAACTGTTGTAACAACTTTACTTGGATCAAGTTTAAACCTTGAGGCGATATTATCTATTATTCTTAAATTAGCTTGATGAGGAATAAAAAAATCAATATCAGACAAAGATAAAGAGTTTTTATCAAGAAGATACAAAACTGATTCGGACATTTTTTCAACTGCTTTGCGAAAAACCTCTTGTCCTTTCATTTGCACAGTGCCAGCCTTACCAGTGCTTCCTACTCCACCATCTGCGTAAAGTATATCGTACATTGACCCATCGGAGTAAATATTACTGTCCAATATTTCTGAATTTGAATTGGTTTGCTGTAAAATTACTGCACCAGCGCCGTCACCAAATAGTACACAAGTAGACCGATCGTTCCAATCTAGTAATGAGGACATCTTATCTGCGCATACAAGTAAGATTGTTTTATAAGCACCTGATTTGAGCATGTTATCAGCGACATGCAAGCCATAAATAAAACCACCGCAGATAGATTGGATATCAAATGAAGGTATAGTACCAAGAGCCATCAATCCTTGTAGTTTATTTGATACAGAAGGAAAACTATTATCTGGAGTATTAGTACATACTATAACAAGGTCAATATCATCTTTGTCTATTCCAGCATTGCCTAATGCATCAAGAGCAGCCCTGTGAGCCATGTGAGAGGTGTGTTCACCTGGTGCACAAATATGTCTTTGTGTTATGCCAGTTCTGGTTCTAATCCACTCGTCATTTGTATCTACAATATTTGCTAAATCGTTATTGGTCAGTATTTTTTCGGGCAAGTAGCCACCGCAACCAATAATTTTTGCCCCCATATTCTACCTAGATTAGTTTACTTTTCAGAAGCAGTTTCGCTTTTTTCGACTATAACCGGGCGATTATTGTATGATTTGTTACTAATGTCCATGTGGTGAGGTAATCTGTACTCTCCGGTGTCTTTGTCAATAATAACATTTATTGTGCTAAGGGCATCGTGTGAGCGCCTCATATTACGTCTTGATTTAGAAGTTTTTTTCTTTGGTACAGCCATCTTTTTATCTCCAGTATACTTATTGATTGTCTTTTACAAAAAGTAATTGTCAAACCGTTGCGCATTGTATTATATTTCATCTACAAAATCCATAACAATTTTTAAAATTAACTATATGACGAATTCCCTAAGAATCATTTCAATAATTTCACTATTATTTCTTTATGGTTGCAAGACCGTTGATGTACGAGGTCAGTATGTTAGTGACGAATATATTCATAATATAAATAAAGAAAAACCTACAAAAGATAAATTAGCGGATATGATAGGGACACCTACATATGTTCCTGATTACTCTCCAAATACTTGGTATTATATACAGCGTTCTCTAGCTAAGAGAGCATGGTTTAGTCCAACGGTACAAGAACAGAGAATTATCAAAATAACTTTTGCTAATGAGAGGGTGGTCAGTGCGGAGTTATTGAATAATACTCATAATGAGTATCTACAAGCTCAATCAGCCTTTACTAAAACGAAAGGAACGGACCAAAATGGAATTCAGAAGTTTGTTAAGAACATCGGAAGATTTAACAAAACTACTGATGGAAAAGGAAGAAAGAAGAAAAAGAAGTAAACATAATTTGTAAGTTGATGAATTTAAGAGGTGATTATGATTAATAAAGAAGAGTTAGTTAACATTGAAAGGCTTTCTAGAATCAGTTTTTCTGATGCAGAAAGAGATGATTTTACTCAAAAATTAGAAAATGTAATCACAATGATTAATCAAGTGCAAGAGATAGAATGTCAGGATGTAGAGCCTTTAAGATCAGTATGTGAAATGAACCAGCGTATGCAAGAGGATGAGGTGAAAATTGGAGATATTTCAGATGAGTTGTTTAAAAACCCTCCCGGGAAAACTGCTGAGTTTTCTAAAGAAATAAGGTGTTTTGTAGTACCAAAAGTGGTGGAGTAAAATGAGTGAATTAGTAAAGATGACTATAGCCTCAGCGCTTGTAGCTCTCAAAGAAAAAAAAATATCGGCGACTGAACTTGTTGCAGCTCATATGGAACAAGTAGAAAAAAATAAATCACTAAATAGCTATATAACAGAGACTTTTGATATAGCAAAGCAATTAGGAAAAGAATCCGATACAAGATATGGTAATGGAACAAATCGTAAATTAGAGGGAATTCCAGTTGCAGTGAAAGATTTATTTTGTACCAATGGAATAAGAACTACTGCGGGCTCTAGAATGCTAAATAATTTTATCCCTGCGTACGAATCAACTATTAGTCGGAATATTGCAGATAATGGAACCATAATGCTCGGCAAGACTAATATGGATGAATTTGCTATGGGCTCTTCTAATACTACAAGCTATTATGGCAATGTAAAAAACCCGTGGAAATCTAAAAATAGTTCTATTGATCTGGTTCCAGGGGGTAGTTCTGGTGGGTCAGCGGCAGCTGTAAGTAGCTTTTCTGCAATGGCAGCCCTGGGTAGTGATACAGGTGGTTCAATTCGCCAGCCAGCAGCTTTTACAGGAATTGCTGGGATTAAGCCAACCTACGGTAGATGTTCAAGGTGGGGAATGGTAGCTTTTTCAAGTTCTCTGGATCAAGCAGGCGTATTTGCAAGAACTCTAGGAGACTGTGCATTAATGCTCGAAGCAATGATGGGATTTGATGCAAAAGATTCAACATCGGCCAATTTAGCTGTTCCAGAATTAGTATCCGCTACAAGTAAGTCTGTCAAAGGCATGAAAGTAGGGGTGCCATATGATTTGATGAAAATGGATGGCGTGAATCAAGATGTGCTTAAGATGTGGAATGATTCAATTGAAATGATGAAGCAAGAAGGGGCGCAAATTGTTGATACTTCTTTACCCCATGCAAAATACGCGTTGTCAGTTTATTATATCATTGCTCCAGCTGAAGCATCGTCAAATTTATCAAGGTACGATGGTGTAAGGTACGGATATAGAACGGACAAACCATTTTCATCACTTGATGAAATGTACACTTTAACTAGAACTGAAGGTTTTGGCGAGGAAGTAAAAAGAAGAATTATGATTGGTACTTATGTTCTATCTTCTAGTAAAATGGATGCTTATTACTTGAAAGCACAGAAGGTTAGAAGATTAATTGCTGATGATTTTAAGAAAGCTTATGAGAAGGTAGATGTTATACTTCTGCCATCAGCGCCAACTGCGGCGTTTGGAATAGGAGAAAAGCAGAGCGACCCGGTTACTATGTATTTAAATGACATTTTTACCATCCCTTCAAGTCTTGCAGGGTTGCCGTGCGGTTCTGTTCCAGCTGCTTTATCAAGCGATGGCCTGCCTCTTGGTATGCAACTCATTGCCTCAGCATTTGATGAATATAATCTAGTAAGAAGTATGGCGGTAATAGAGCGTGCAGTTAATAATATTAATTTTATTCCAGGTGGTTTCTAATGGCTTATATAGAAGGAAACACAGGAAAGTGGGAATATGTAATAGGTCTTGAGGTTCATGCTCAGGTATCATCAAATGCTAAATTATTTTCCCAAAGCGCTGCTTCATACGGCGCACAGCCAAATACTCAAGTGTCATTAATCGATGCTGCAATGCCTGGGATGCTTCCTGTTTTAAATAGAAAATGCGTAGAGGAAGCGATAAAAACTGGTCTTGGGATTAAGGCTAAAATTAATAAACTATCAGT
>JAAFHP010000019.1 GCA_013298405.1 Alphaproteobacteria bacterium
AAAATAGATACGATAAAAAGAGCAAAACACACTTAATTGTAACAAGAAAAGTAGATTACGATAACTCAGATTTCATTTTAAAATTCGATCCATACCACCCGGCAGCTAATGCAGATGGAATGGTGAAATATCCAAATGTAACTAGAGAAATTGAGAGAGCTGACGCTGCAGAGGCACAAAGAGGGTATGAGGCTAATTTGAGTGTAATAGAAGTCAGCAACGGTTTAATTCAAAAAACAGTAGATGCAATAGGTAGATAAACATGGCAGTCGATAGTATTAGTTTATTAGCACAACAAAGCTACTCTGAAATTCAGAACCGCCCTAAAATTGATGTACGCAGCGGAGTTAATGAAACACCAATGACCAGAGCTGCCAACTTTCATAACATGGTTGATAAGCAATTTAACAGCTTTGCTAATTTATCGTCTACTCAAATTCTGGATCGTATACAGCAAGCAAGAAACCCTTCTATCTCATACACTGCAGCAAGTACCAATGGTAACATAAGCGGTACAGTTGGCACAGCGTTTAAGGCATTACATAATACCGTCTCCAAACAAGAATCAGCTGTTAGAAAATCTTTAATTGGTGAAGCGTCATTAATTGACATCCTCACCGCTACTACTGAAGCTAAAAATGTTATGGACACAACAGTCAGAGTAAGAGACAAGTTCTTAGAGGCATTCGATAAAGTCATGAATATGGCAATGTAGTATAGAAGCAAGTACTACGCCTTATTTTACATCCTATTTGCGTTGCTTTAAACATCGTGATCTTAAGAACTCCACCATAGAATACACTGAATAATATTGACATAAGGCATAAAACTATAGTACCATCCACCGTCTAAGAATATTTAATTCTAAATGAGTTTTTAACTTACAATGGACTTCGTAAAGATTTTTAGTTTTGATCTGAATTGGCGTTGGCGCAAATAGCCGCGATTAGTGCATTATTCTTAAATAACGCACAGCAATAATTATTTCAAAATTAAATTTCACAGGAGTTTGGCATGTTAAGATCAAAAATATTAATCGCAGCTATATTAGCTGCTACAGCAGTCTTCTTTATATTCAGTAATAGAGCTAGCCCCAAAGATAATTTGCCATTGATTGCAATTGCGAATTATGGACCTCATTCATCGCTAATTGAAACCATATCTGGCTTCAAGGAAAAACTCACAAATCTTGGCTACATTGAAGATAAAACAGTAAGGTACGAGATTTCAGATGTTAATTTTGAAACTTCAATGATCTTGCAAATGCTAAGCAAATTAAAGTCGCATAAACCTAAGATTATTGTTGTTCTTTCTACTCCAATTGCACAAGCAGCAAAAAATACTATAAAAGACATACCGGTAATTTATGCAGACGTCACAGATCCAGTAGAAGCAGGGCTTATATCAAAGAATATAACTAGCAATATTACAGGGGCATCAGATAGGCAAGATATATCTCTAATCCTTAAATTAGCCAAAGACCTAATTCCAACGGCAAAAAAACTAGGTGTGTTATATTCTATCGGCGAAGCCAATGATATTGCACTTGTTAAGATGCTTGAGCAAAGTGCAAAAACTCTCGGATTAGATGTGATCTCGGTACCCGTTGAACACTCAAGAGATGCCAGCACTAGAATGATGGTATTTAAAGGTAATGTTGATTTTATTTACACAGGTTCTAGTGGTGGTATTCAGGCAGCATTACCTGCAATCGCAGTAGCAGCTGACGCTATGTCAATTCCATTATTTAATTTTAACGCTGACGAGGTAAAGTCTAATTTAGCCCTTGCAAGTTTTGGTGTATCCCATAGGCAAGTTGGATCTAATGCTGCTATTTTAGTTGATAAAATTCTCAAAGGTGAGAATCCAGGATCTATTGCACCAATTTATCCAGGAAAAAACGACCATAAGGCTTATATTAATCTCAAGAAAGCAAATAAACTAGGTCTTACTATACCTAAAAATATTCAACAAAATATCACTTTGGTGGAGTAGTCTTATGCTGCAACTACTTAATGTCACAAAGCATTTCCCTATGAAAGTTGAGGCTGCTCTAAAAGATATTAACTTGCAAATATCACAAGGTGATTATTGTATTGTTTTAGGCAGCAATGGCTCAGGTAAATCAACTTTGCTAAAAGTTATATCTGGAGAATATAGGCTTGGCATAGGCAGGATACTTTTGAATAACAATGATATTACCAAACAGTCATTACAGCAACGCTCTTCTAATATAAGCAGCGTTAACCAGGATATAAATAGAGGGACAACCAGCGAGTTAAGTATTTACGAAAATCTTGTGCTCAGTGGCATGAGAGCAAGGTCTGGCAGATTGAAGTTTTATGCTAATAAACTTGCTATTATATCAGAACAAGTTGCAGAACTAAGCTTAGGGCTCGAAAAAATATTAAATAAACCAATGTCGGATCTTTCTGGTGGTCAAAGGCAAGCAATAGCAACATTAATGACCTTGCACCCAAAACCTGAACTTTTACTGCTCGATGAGCACACAAGTGCGCTTGACCCAACAAGTAAGAACAAAATTCTTACCTTTACCGACAGCTACATTAAAGAAAATAATATTACTACTCTGATGATCACCCACAATATTGCCGATGCAGTAAAATATGGTAATAGGCTTATCATAATGAATCATGGGACAATTGTGTTTGATGTTGAAGGTGATGAAAAATACAAACTCACTGAGCAAGATATTCTCAGCAGCCTAAATAAAATGAGTATTCCATTATGATAGACACTCTACTCAGCATAGCACCTAGTGGAATCCTGCAAGGTCTAGTTTTATCCCTACTAGTAATTGGCATCATGATCCCATTTCGTATACTAAATTTTCCTGACCTTACTGCTGAAGGATCTTATCCACTTGGAGCATGCCTTAGCGGAACAATGATTGTTTTAGGTATCAACCCACTGCTTGCTCTTATTTGCGGCGCAATATGTTCTGGCATCATGGGAGTAGGTACAGCAATTGTACATTTAAAGTATAAAGTAAATACACTTCTAGCTGGCATAATACTTAGCACCATGATTTACAGTATAAACTTAAGAATTATGGGAAAACCAAATATTGCTCTTTTTGATCATCCAACAATTTTTAATAACATAACAAGCGGAATTAATGGCCAAATTATCATTTTAGCAGGAATTAATTTAGGACTAATATTATGTTTATATTTATTTCTAATTACTGAGAAGGGCTTACAATTCAGAGCAACCGGATTGAATCAAGATGTAGCTAAGAAATTTGGAATTAGACTGAACAGAAATATTATTCTTGGATTATTTTTAGGTAATAGCGCAGCGGGCCTTGCTGGAGGACTACTTGTACAAATATACGGATATGTTGATATTGGAATGGGAGTTGGCATTGTCATTCATGCGCTAGCTGCCATGATGATCGGTGAAAAAATAATAGGAACCAACAATAATAGCATCGCCAAACTAATTATCGCGCCTTTTGTTGGGGCCCTAATTTATCAGCAAATACAAGGAATTGCACTTGCAGCAGGACTTGCTCCATCTGACCTTAAATTACTCACTGGGGCAATAGTGCTTGCTGTTATTGCGGTAAAATAGGTTCTACACATAAATTCCTCAAAGCTCTCTTGCAGATTTTATTGCTCTCTATGGTATTACTTGATTTTAGCCAGTTATTGCACAATTCTTTTACCCATTGCGGATTATCTTTTCCAGCATCATTAAGCCAGTTGCCGACAGATAATTGGACGTATTTTGCATTATCACTCTTAAGAGGCTCAATCAAATCAATAGCTAACCAAGGAGCCTGCCTTAGCTTTTGTACATGCGGACACCATACACCTCTTGGTCTACTTAACTCAGAGACAAATCTTCGTATATTATCAGAACTATTATGCGTATATTTTGTCAGCAATTTAATGTTAGGTTCTAAGTCCAGAGTAAGATCTGCTCTTACAGCCATCCAAGCCCACTCTCTTACTCCAGAATTTGGATCATCTGCAAGAGGAATTATTAAATCTAACTGGTCTTGAAATTTCATCTTTTGGCACTCAACTAATAAGCATGCTATAGATCTAATTACATCTGATTTATGCTTACTTATTTGCTCAAATACTTTAAAACCAAATTGATTATTTAACTCAAAACTAATCTTCCTTAGTTTCTTGACGATACCTAAACTATTAGCTTCCTCAGGATAAATAAAATTGGGTAAAACATTTAGACATAATAACTTATAATCTATGACCAAAAACTCCATGAGATTTTTTGCTTCCCTCTGGCCGGAATTTAACAAATCAATGATTTCTTGAGCTATTTGCTTTTTCATAATCTATGAGCATTTTCTTAATGTGAGTTCCCCAGCGGTATTTATTAATCTTACCTGATTTATTTATTATTCTGTGACATGGAATTAAGTATGACACATCGTTTTTGGCAACTGCCGAGGCAACTGCGCGTGTGTGCTTTACGCTAAAAATAGTACTAGCTAGCTCTTCATATGAAATTAATTGCCCTGGCTTTAGCTTTATTAGCGCATGCCAAACTTTGAGCTGAAAATCAGTACCAGATACAATTACGTTCCCCTTATATTGATTATTAAAAATCTCCTTTGCAAGAGCCAACGCACAAGCAGCGTCTTCATTGTAATTGCTATTATACCAGCTGATTCTTAGCTCACTAAGCATCAAATCTAAATTATCACCAAAACTCAAAAAACAAATATCACCACTACTAGACGCAATAAAGCATTTACCAAAATCGGTATCTACTAGACCATACGAGATATTTAAAGATTCGCCAGTTTTATCAACAAGATTCATCGCAGTGTTGCCCCAAATTTTTCTTTTGCTCCATTAATTATTTTTACGCTAAGCTCAGATATCTCAGTTTCTTCTAGAGTTTTTATGTCATCTTGAATATTTACTGAAAGTGCAATAGATTGCTTAGCAGAATCAATTTTATCCCCTATATAAATATCAAAGATTTCTACCGCTTTTATCAATTTCTTATCAAGATTCAAAATGAAATTAATTAAATTAATACTAGCAAAAGATTTGTCGACAACAAACGCAAAATCTCTTTTTATCATTTGATAATCTGAAACATTATACTCTGCTCTTTTACCAAATTTTTCTTTTCCATATGGTAGTTGCGAAATCACAAGCTCAAGTGCAAATACATCTTGTTCTATATCAAATTCTTTTAATACTGTCGGATGCACTTGACCAAAATATGCAATTGTATTTTTCCCAAGAGCCGCAGCTAAAGATCTTGTTGGATGGTAATAAGATGGCGCGGTATCCATAAACTGACATTTATTAATATCAAGACCAGATAATTCAAAAACGTTGGCAAGATCAGCTTTTACATCATAAACATCATATACTCTTCGATCCTGGTGGCTATTTTTATTGGCGTTGTAGCCGGTTCTAATAGCACACAGATTATTTATATATTGATCACTTACATCATTAAAAATTGGACCTACTTCGAAAATAGATAAGTTATCAATAGACCTATTTATATTATTTCGCACTAAATTAAGCAAATTTGGCAATATTGATGGACGCATATAATCAAGATCAGAACTAATCGGATTTTGTAATATTAGCTCATCCTTAATCTCACAAAACACCTTAGCTTTGCTTGAATCCATAAAAGACCAGGTGACCACTTCATCATATCCATTTGCTGCCATAATACGTTTGATATCCGCAAGCCTTTTATGTTCAGCTGGCACCACCTTTGATTTTGATATTTCAGGCAATTTTATTTCAAGAAGCTTATCATAGCCGTATATTCTGACAATTTCTTCAATAACATCCTCTTTAATTGACACATCATAGCGCCAGCTTGGGATTTCTATTTTTATAACTTCATCAGTTATATTACAGCCAAAACCAAGTTTAGTTAGTATTTCAATAATCTTATTTGGCTCTAATACAAGACCAGTTTTATGAAAAAGAGTAGAAATTGGGAAATCAATTGACCGAGCTGGTATCTTAGCATCGCCAACTATCTTTGGCTGAGAAACCTCTCCCCCACATATTTCAAGCACCATTTCAACTGCTAATGCTAAAGCCTGCAAGGTAAACTGGCGATCAACATTCCTCTCAAATCTATAGCGTGAATCAGTGTCAATCATTAACCTTCTGCCGGTTTTGCTAATATTAATAGAAGCAAAACTTGCAGCTTCTAGTAATATCGAAGTTGTATCGGTACTACATGCACTATTTTGCCCCCCTATGATCCCTCCAATACAATGAGTTTGTTGATCATCTTTTATTATTATATCTCCATTTTGAAAGGCATATTCCTTACCATTTAAAGCCAGTATTTTACCGCTAGATGCAGTATCAATTGCTAGTCTATTACTGACTTTAGCAGCATCATATGCATGCATTGGTTGGCCAAAACTGTAGGAAATATAATTTGTAATATCAACAACAGGCGATATAGAGCCAATACCAATATTATCTAATAGATTTTTGAGCCATTTTGGTGATTTACTATTATCAATATTACGAATTTCAACAAAGGCAAACAAAGGGCATGCTTTTTCATCTGCTACTGTTAAAGAATATTTAGTGGCAAAACTTGGCTTTATTGGATTTACTTGCAGATTTGTTAGAGCACCAATCCCAGATGCTGCCAAGTCTCTAGCAATTCCGTATACTCCAAGCGCATCCGCGCGGTTAGGGGTAATATTGATATGTATGACAGGGTCATCTTTACCTAAGTAAGATATTGCTTTTTCACCAACAACTGCATCTTCTGGTAATTCTATTATCCCACTAGAATCTTTGCCAATGCCAAGTTCATCGTATGAACAAAGCATACCACAACTATCAACTCCCCTAATTTTGGATTGTCTAATTTTAAATCCACCATTTGGAATGGTAACACCTTCTTTAGCCAAAACCACCTTTATTCCAGCTCTTGCATTTGGTGCACCACAAACTATTTGTAATGTACCCTCTTTAGTCTTAACATCACAAACCCTTAGCTTATCTGCATCTGGGTGTTGATTGGCTTTGATAATTTCGGCTACTTCAAAATCTTGCAGCTCTTTGCTTTTATCATCAATATCTTCAACTTCCAACCCTGTCATAGTCAAAGTTTTAGCAATATCTTCTAACGAAGCTTCCGTTTTCAAAAATCTCTTAAGCCAGGATAAAGTAAATCTCATCTCGTTAACCCCCCAGCTAAAGTTGGAATATCAAAAGCTTTAAAGCTATAGTGACGAAGCCATCTCAAGTCCCCTTCAAAAAACTGTCTTAAATCTTTAATTCCATATTTGAGCATAGCAAAACGCTCTACTCCCAAACCGAATGCAAAGCCTTGATATTCTTCTGGATTTATTCCGACATTTTTAAGCACATTTGGGTGCACCATCCCGCATCCCAATACTTCTAGCCACTTATCTGATTTTGAATTACGTATATCAACTTCGGCTGATGGTTCAGTAAATGGGAAGAAACTTGGTCTAAATTGTACCTCAATATCAGGTTGCTCAAAGAACTTTCTGATAAAATCGATTATTACAAACTTAAGATGGCCCATGTTAATATCCTTATCTATTACTAGCCCCTCAATCTGGTGAAACATTGGGGTATGAGTCATATCAGAATCAGAGCGGTATGTCCTGCCCGGAGCAATGAACCTAAATGGAGGTTTACCATTTTGCATTGTCCTTATTTGTATTGGCGAAGTGTGTGTTCTTAGGAGCTTGGTACTATCATCAGTTTTCTTAAGATAAAATGTATCGTGCATTTGTCGTGCTGGATGATTTTCGTCAATATTGAGCGCGGTAAAATTATGCCAATCATCTTCGATATTTGGTCCATCTTTAATATCAAATCCATAGCTTGCAAAAACCTGTATTAACTCATCCATGCATTGGGTAATTGGATGAATACTACCACTATTTCTAGGCCTTGCTGGAATAGTTAGATCAAGAGCCTCATTTTCAAACCTTGTTACCAGTTCCCTTTCTTCAAGTTCAATTTGCTTTGTATCAATTAACTGCGTTATTTCCGCGCGAACTTGATTGACAATTTGGCCGTATTGTTTGCGCTCTTCTTGGTCCATTTTGCCAAGTTTTGCCATTTCTTGGCTAAGCAAACTTGATTTGCCCAAAAATTTCACTCTTAAATCTTGCAAATTTCGTAGGTTATTAGCCTTGTCTATTTCTAATTTAGCTCCTTTTGCTAGCTCATCCAACATATATTTAGTAAATCTTAAATTGTTGCTAGCCAGAATAATTTATTTTGCATCTATAGTCAAAGGGGTTGTGGTTTGAGTTTGATTAGGTAACTAAATAAGGATTTGAAGATAAACAGGCGTTTGATCGATAATATTATTTCTTACGTAACGATTTACTACTCATCAGACTCGAATGGCTTTGCACTTTCACCTGATGCTGGCACATCATGTTCTTCTTTATCTATTTCCATGAATGCTATATCAGCATCTTGTGCGACCTTGTCACTTTGTTTTTCTTCTACTCTTAATTGTTTGTAAGTTTCACTAATCCCCAATTCTTTTTTTATTTCGAGCAAGCTCACTTCTCGTATAACTGTTTTTTCATAATCTGGATCTTCCGATAAATCACGCTGCATACCTCCTGTTCTTGAGGTGTATTCTGTCTCCTGACTTAAGAGTGATTTTTCTTCTGCACTCTCTATTGCATTTATAATAAGTTTTCCTGGTATACCCTTATCAACGCATTTCCAACCTGGAAAGAATATACCGCTAGTACCTCTGTGCTCATAGCCACCATCATCCAACACTTTATGGCATCCAGCACAACATAACCTAGACGCCCCTATATAAAACCCTTCGACATCGGGTAACTTTTTGCCTAGATGATGAGCTAATCTTACTTCTGCATGCACCACACCTACATCTTCAATTCTTGCTTCTACCTCATCTAGAAATATAAAATTTTCACCTAATTTTAATTCTAGCTCTGGTAATTTATTTCCAATATAATCCGCAAGCTTAACAACATTTTGTAATGGCCGTAATATAAGCTTCATCAGTTCATTGGGAAGCTTCACCTCGGACACATTGTGTCTATCCTCACTTGTTTTTAATGATGCCACTAAACCAATATAGGATTTGCACACCGAACTAATGCCTATTGTAACAATTTGTTTGAAAGCACATTTTATTATTTCTGCAATTGATTTTGTACCCTCTATTTCTTTAATTTTTTCAATTTGTTTTTCCATAGAAGTAATTGCTTGTTCGATAGTACCTACACCCGCTGTCGAACCATGCACCAAGTCTAAATCATTCTTCAACAAGCTTTTTTCTGGAAATTTAGTCCCGTTTTCTAAAATTTTTAAAAAATCGACCCTGCTATGTACAATATGTAAAGCAAGCAGCTTTTCCCAATTTCTTGCGTTGAGACACTCTAGTAGTTCTAGTAATTTACTTTCATAATTTTGCTTAAAACTATCTTTCCTAGCATCATTATATGCTAGATAGTATATATCTCCAACTTGCGTTATTGCTGCAACTTTATTACTTTCACGTGATATCAGCAAAACACTCGCCAGTGCGTCCATGTATCTTTTATCATACGATGTACTGCTCCATTTATCCTCCCTATCGTAGGCAACAAAGCCTCCTGAGGGATCCAGATAAAACTCTTGTTCATGAGTAGAATCTTTCATAAGGCCAGTTTTTTCAGGTTCAGTATCTCCGGCAGTTGGGGGTGACATTACTTTTTTTGCCATATTCTAGTCATCTACAAAGCTATCCAAGTTGTCCATGTGCTGACCCATTAATTTGATACTATCAATCTCTGACTCGTAATATTCCTTGGTTACTCTCCTAAATTCTTCAGCTCCTTTTTCTCCAAAAGATTTTTTAACTTCTTCAACTTTTTTGCTACACAATTCATCCATATACTTATGTAGAGAGCCTTCTTCGATCGGTTTTTCTAATACTTTTTGCAAGAAAATCCTGACCACATCTTCATTGCCATTTCTCATCGCCTTCGTATAAGCGCAATTGCCGTATTGGTCTGCCTTAAATGGATTTGCGCCCCTTTGTACTAATTCTTCAATCAAGGACTTTTCCTCAAGTCCCGTTGCATACATGAGTAGAGTTTGCCCGGTTTGATCTGGTTCATCTAGCTTATCCTTGCATAAATCAATTACTTCCCCAACTTTATGCTGTAAAATAAGATTTACTTTCAAAGCACTTTTGGCCATTTCTTTAACGTTCTCCTTATCACTATATTTTGAACTATCATATAACTTGATAACTTCGCGAAAGCACTTTTCAGCTTTATGAAAATCTGACTTTTTCTCTCTTTCATAACAAAATCCAAGATAAAGGTTGGCACACATCGCCATTTCTCCTGTATCTACAAGCGCTTTATTGAAATAACCAATAGCTGCGTGATATTTTCCAAGGGCATACAACACACTTGCTTCGTAAAAATTGCTATCAATTACAAGTTGGCTATTTTCAACTAAATTTTTGCCATCTATATCTTTACATTTAAGTTTTGTGATTTTATGAAGAGCCCCAACAGCTAATGGGAAGCGATTTAAGGCATAGAAACTCATACCCACCAGATGAATTGTATCAGCAAAATCAACATAATTTGCGTATGCAGCTACTTTTTTATATTGTTTTTTGTCATAGAGACCTTGAAGAGAATCAAGTTGATCTTGAGGGCTCTTTGCCTGAAAATCCTCGACCTCTGACTCGGGTAATTTAAGGCCTTTTGACATCTCAGCGAATACACTCAGCTTCCCAGCTACTTCTGCGCTTAGCAAACTTCCGCTAGTTTTTTTCGAACTACTCCTTTTCATACAAAACACCTAATAAATTATCTAAATAATATCAGTTTATTTAATCTAAAGTTGCGTGTCAATTATTATATTAAATCATAAGTTAATTTAAGAAATGAGGGACAAGTGACCTCATAAAATTCAAAATCATATCTTACTTGCAATATGATTATAAAAGCTGTATAAAGATCCCACACTGATGAATCATAGCATTCAACATGGCCCCTTCGTCTAGCGGTTAGGACGTTACCCTTTCACGGTGAAAACACGGGTTCGATTCCCGTAGGGGTCGCCATTCCTCTATTTTGTCGCATTTGATGAACATGTCAAATGGTGGACGCAAGGTGTAGACTAGCTTTCCGCCTTTCAGTTCCAGGTTCGAAAAGACAAAATTTACTATCCTTCGTTTTTTCTCGATGTTCGAACCTATAAAGGTTTCATAAGCTCCAGAAGCCAGTTCTACTAAGCTAATCAGGTGATCTGAAAAATTATCATCCGCATTGTTGTGTTTGGTTAATTCCTCCATGATATTTTCTCGTTTTTTTACCAAATCTTCCCGTTTTTCTTCATAAGCTTCTTTATTAATATCTCCATCCAAGAATAAATCAGTTAGTTTATCCATCCGGCTTTTTATCTTCGTATGCTCACTATGCAACTCTTTTATACATTGCTTGTGAAAACCCTTTTCAACATTAGCGGAGCTTTTAATATGTGATATGACCTCTTGCAATAACTCTGGTTCTATTTGAAGTTTAGCAAGAACTTTTTCTACTTCTTGTAATATTTTATCTTCTCTCACGTGTATTTTCCTATTAGGGTTATTAGGATCCCAAGTTACTAAATATGTCCATTGGGCAGTGTTACCATTAGTATATGTCTTCTGCTTGGTATCAGCAGTCACAACTTTACCAGTGATAGCGCATTTTATCAATCCTCTAAAAACATATTCTTTATACCCATGTTTAAATGGTTTTTTCCCCCAATTTTTACGCACCTCTTGGCAGGTCTCAAACAAGTCTTTACTAATAATGGGTGGATAGATATGAGGGTATTTTTTACCAGTTTTAAGTAGTCGCATTACACCGTAATAAAACGGATTCTGAATAATTTCATAAATATGCGTTTTAGATAAATAACCCTGGTTGCCTCTTGGATTGCGCAAGCTCCACTCTTTAGTCTTTTTCAATATCTCTGATAAAGTATGGCTACCTGTGGCATAAGTTTCAAATATTTTTTTAATTAATGGAGCCCTGATAGGATCAATAGTTATCGTGCTTTTACCTCTGCTTCCATTTTTTTCCTCAGGTTTTATATGCTGATATCCAATAGGAGCCATGCTAATCCATTCTCCTAACCGCAGCTTTTGACCAATGCTGCGGTTTACATTATCTCGCATACTATCTACATAAGATTGAGCCATCATCACAAAAAGATTCCAGATCATTCTTTCTTGCGATGTAGAATTCTTACGAATTATGCAGTTTTCAGTGTAGAAGTGTAGTTCGATTTTGCCTTTTTCAATTAAATCATTCAGCAAAGGAGTTTCTTTATAACTACGCTGGAGACGATCAACTTTATCACTCACAATTGCTACTACTTCCTTATGGTTTTTTGCAAAATCAATAGCTTCCATGAACTTTGCCCGATTACCGTTAACAGATGACTCTGAAAACTCAAAAGTTTTTAAAATTTCTAAATTTTTACGCATGCAATATTCTTGCAAACGAAACTTCTGAGCATCAATAGAATATCCATCTTCTTGCTCTTTTGAAGATACTCTAGCTAAAATAATGGCCTTTGTGGCTGTTTTAATTTCTTGTAACATAATGATATTATACCTCTATTTTGTTTAATAATTCCGATGATAATGGTTACTATCTCAAATTTAGCTAAGAGAGTAACCATTTAGAGTTAATTATCGCTTTCTATATGTTCTATTTCTTTATATAGCTTTCCCTCGCTATCCATTAAATAAATAGCTAATTTATCCATTAATTTAAAAAATTTTAAATAATGATATAAATCAAATTCTTTATGATAATCTTTGTCTGATAGAAAGCTGTTAATTATTACAGTAGCTTTGGTAGGCAAATCCATGGAGGATTCTAGAATATTAAATACTTTTTGTGCCCCTTGATAGTCACCGCTCATGTAATCAATAATGTTTGCAGAACTAAAGATTGCTTTATGTGCTTCCAGGAATTTTTGCTGATTAATAAGATCTTCTTCGGAATTTTGTTTGGAACGATGGAATATTAAAATAGAATTGTTAGTAGACATGATTTTTCTCCCTTTTGATTAAACTTAAAAGTACTTAAGTTTTAACCGCCAAAGAGATAACAAACGTTGTCACTTTGGCAGTCGGGGAGTTCAAAGAACTGCCTAAGACAGCTATGCTAACCTTTAGATCAAAACGTTGATTTTGGCCCTGAACATACGTTAACATCTCCCCGACCATAAAATCGAGGATTATATCATTTTATGGATGATATTTTCCACTTAGGAAAAAGGCTTTGACACCCCGAAATGACTCTTCAGTCATTTCAGTAGTGATACTAAGACATTCCTAGCTTTAAGTCAACCATGTTTTAGTTGTAGTTTTTTCTCCCCTTCTTCTACTTTTTTCTTTAAGCTCCTTTGTTTTTCAGCTTTTTCCATTTTATAATCAAAAATTTCCTGGCACAAACCGATTAGGTTTCTTGCGGCTTCTTTTGCTTCTAGTTCAGTTATTTCATCGTGATACATTGTCTTTATTTTGCTGACAATACCGGCATAAATTTCTTCATTGGTACGATTGTTTTGGTTTATTTCTTGCATATTGTTTACCTTGTTTAGTTTAAGTCATTTTTTCCGGTTGATATGGTTGCAATGCTTGTAGTGCCCAAGTTTTTGGCAGTAATTTTATGTCCTCTCTTTTGTCTAAAAATAGAATGAGCAATCCCATTAGCCATTTTGCTATTATTTAAAATGGCTTTACTAATGTATTTTGTGACCCATTAGTTACTTAACGTTACTCTTCAAGTCTTAATCCTTTTTGCTCTAATAACTTTTGTATTAGGACTTTACGAGTAGTTCCATTGAAATCATTGGCATCAACTACTCCATCAGTTCCTATAAAAATTTTTATCATATTCGGTTGTCTTGGAATCTTTCCTTCATATAAGTATTTATAGAAACAGTGATATGGGATCTTAAAACGATCTGCAGCAGCAGGAACATCTAGCTCTTTAAATCTCATCCAGTAATAAAGTTCTTTCATGTTAATAGCCTCATTTTATGTTGAAAAATTTAACCTTAATAACAACCATTCGTTGACCTTAAGGCTATATTTATTAAACAATTTCTTTGTTATTAAATCTTAAATCATCTTTTGAAACCCATACCTATGGTTACACTTATAGCCTAAATTTTTATGCTTGTGGAAACGGCTTCTTTTTAGGTAAATAATTTTTTTTAAAGCCTTAGTTTGCAAGGGTTTTATTTTCAAAAATCTTCTTTAAAGGTAAATTTTCTGATTTTATTAGAGTTATTCACAAATCTGTGGATAAGTATGTGGATAACATATGAATAACTTGTGGATAACGGGTGAATTAATTAAATTCGCTATTTAGAATTTATAAAAAAATACCACCAAAAACATGGTTATGCACAAGTTATCCACAGACTTATCCACAACGGCGTTTTTCTTGTTAAGATAAGCTGTTCCAGTCAAAAAATCACCATTTTTTAGCCGCGCGCGCGTATATAATACCTAACACCTGATTAAATAAATAAATTTAAAAAAAGAATTAGTTTTTGTTGGATCAACCTGTGGATAAATTTTTTAAGCTAGCTTAAGTGAGCATTTTAGGCTGCTGCTCCCTCTAAAACACCTTTAAAGAAGATTTTTAAAAATTACACCCTTATGAATCAAGGGTTTAATTCAAAAATTATGTACCTTAAAAGAAGCCGTTCCCACAAGCATAAAAATTTAGGTTAAAATGTTGGTCAAGAAGTCAAAATGTTACCCATTGGTAGGAAGGATATAAAAATGAGAGATAAGGAAATCAAGCAGCTACTGAAAGAAATCAGGATTTTGGAAAGAAGCGAAATTTATGACGAGTTAGCCCCGGATTTAAGTGATGAGGAACTTAAGGAATTAAAATCAATATTGCGGTGAATTTAAGGAGGAATAAAAACAAAAAGCGTAGCAATTTAAATGCAACAAATTTAACTAAAATTAATAAGGAAACTACCATGATAAACAATAAACCCAACACTAAACAAGCCAAGAAGAATAAAGCAATTATCAATCATAAAAAATATTTATTATCTACAACTGCTTTGCATACATCGTTATCTAAAACTTTAGTGTGTGGAACTATTGCGGTCAGTTTAGGAATGCTTATGCCGGAAATTGCTTTAGCTGAATTCAGCTTAGATAAAGCTGGGAAAGCACTGACTGATCCAATTAAAATGTTTATCGATACTTATTGGCCTGTTGGAGTTTTGGCTCTTGGAACTGGCGGGGCAGTAGTTGCCCAAGGCGATTTGCGAGCTAAGGCTCTTGGTTTCGGTGCTGGATCTCTGCTTGCGGGTCTTGTCATGGGAGGAGTTAAGATGGGTCTTGGTGTCTAGAAAGATATGAGTTAGGAAATTGGGTTATGCAAGCCGTTGTTTTAAATAATGTTATTAACAAGGAAACCAAATATTACGGGTTAAAACTATTAGGGCTTATTGGTGGTGGAATATTGGGATTGCTGGCGATGATAATTTTTAATATGACCGTAGGAATCATGGCAAGCGTGGTGGGATTTAGTCTTGGAAGCTGGGTAAGTACGCTTATTCATACTGGGATTTTGCAACGTAAGATTTATTGGTATTTACCAAGCAGGTGGATTTTTAGAGGCAAATACTTACCTCCATCTCATATACGCAAATTTATGTAAATTTAGAGTAACACAAAAGTTTTATGGAAAAGAAAGTTATTATTGCCTCAATTGATAGAGTATCAAGGCAACGTAATTTATTTATGGGGCTGACCTTAGTACTTGCCGGTAGCTTATTACTGATTTCAATAAGACTTAGCACTTTTGATCAAAAAATAGTTTTGGTACCAGGCCTTGTTACTGAAATGAGCCTCTCAGGTAACCACGTATCAAGTAGTTACTTAGAGCAAATGACCCTGATTTTTTTAAGCCAGCTGCTGGATATTTCTAGTAATGATATCAAGCATAAACGGGATTTGGTGCTTAAATATACGTCTCATAGTTCGGAGGCTTATTCCAAGCAAATTAATGAATATTTTGCAAATGCTGAAAATGAATATCAACGATTTGATTTGGCCACGCATTTTACAGTCAAGAATATGAAACTAGACCCAGAGAAACTAGAAGTACTGGCAAGTGGAATTTTGACTTCATGGTATGGCAAGAATGGTTATGAAAGTATGGAAGTTACTTATCGGATAAATTTTGAATATAAAGGTGGTTACCTGCGATTAAAGGAATTTGGTTTGTTAAAAACTGAAGAGGATAAAAATGCAAAGAACAAGTAAATTATTGTATGTTAGTTCTATGTTGGCCGGTTTCTTAAGTTTTGGAATTCATTATACTTTTGCCGCTAATATTTATCATTTTAAGCCGGATGAGAGAATTAAAGGTGAAATAACCAACAAGGAAATGACCCGTATTGAATTTGGCAAATATGGAATAGCGGCGGTAATAGGTGATGAGAATAAATATGGGTTTCTTAATGATGAGGAAGGCTCAAATATTTTTATCAAACCTAAAGTGCCGGTAGGAGATAAGTTTTCCATTAGTTTAATAAGTCAGGGTGGATTAGTACAGGATTTAGATTTAACAGTTCAAGAAAAAGAAGCAGAGGCAATTATCGTAAGAATACCTTCTTTAGAGCAGCAATTAGAGCAAACAAAATTAAAAGATCAGGAAATAGCCGACATCTTAAAAACCATGCAAAAAGGTGAGAGAGGAAAATATTATGTTATGGAGGTAAACAATCGCTTGGATACAAAGGTTTTGGATAAAAGATTAGAAGAGCAGCTGTTTGGAGTTAGAGGCAATAAAAAAATAATAATTACCAAAAAGCAAATCTATAGATTTGACAATATAACAGGTGTTGTTCTGAACTTTAAAAATAATACCAATAAAAAGCTTCAGCTCAGGAGTGACTATTTCAACAGAATATTTGAGCATAGTGTAGCAGTTTCATTAGAGGCTGAAACATTACCTGTAAAAGCTTCTACAAAAATTTTAATAGTGTGTAGGGAGGAAATAGGTAAATGAAAGATTACTTAAGCAAATTACTGCAAAAATTAAAAAAAACAAAAGTAATACGCCCTACTGACATTCAAGATTCATCACTACCTAGGGAATCTACAAGTGCAATTTCTACCAAAGGAATATTACGTCAGCAATTAATACGATTGCTTGTAATAGTGGGGGCTTCGTTGCTTGTTATTATTTTAGTAATCATGGTAGCAGGGAAAATTAACTCTAAAGACCCAAAGGATAAGAAAACTAAAGAAGAAACCCTACAGAGTAACCAACCTTTGCCAATAGAGCTTGCAAGCAATGCACTTGATCCTGAAAAAATGTGGCGTAATCATTTTGAAGATAAATTAAGCGAGAGTAGTAAAAAGCTTGATGAAAAGCTTGGGGTTATTACCGAAAGCTTTTCAAAAAAAGAACAAGATATAGAGAGGACTGCTAAAGAGCAATTAGCACATATGCAGGAACAACTTAATTTTGCCAGAGAAGAATTACTAGAAGCTACTCAAGAACTTAAGTTAACCAGGGAAGCCAATAATAAGATAGGAGTAAAAGAAAATTTTATAGAAGATTTTGGCAATATGCAAATTCATAAAATAGATAATGATCATGGCATAAGTGGGCCTAAAAGCAGTAGGCATTTTATTCCAGAAACGGCTTATGTAAAAGGCGTACTACTTGGGGGTATTAGTGTCTCGACTTCTGTGGGAGCATCAGCGGAGCCAACACCTGTAATCATCCGAATAACTGATCGGGGCAATTTACCGAAGAATTTTAATGTAAATCTTAAGACCTGCAAAATACTTGGTAGTAGCTATGGGGATTTATCAAGTGAAAGAGCAGTAATTAGAGCAGAAGTGATGTCATGTACTGATAGTGAAAGTGAGCAGATTATTACTACCAAGATTGCCGGAATGATATTTGGCGATGATGGTGTTAACGGCATTAAAGGTAAAATAGTGCAAACCAGTAATAAGCAGTTGCAGCATGCATTTGTTGGCGGATTATTATCGGGTTTTTCAAACACTGCTAAAAGCGCCCCGCAGTTTGCTCTATCAGGTGTGGGGACGGTTAGTACAACTAATGCACCTCTGGGGGAGCGGCTTCGAGATAATAGTTTAGCAGGGCTTGGCAATGCCGGAGAAAAGATAGCTGATTATTACTTAAAACAGGCAGAAAGCATGTCTCCCGTCCTTCAAATACCGGCAGGCAGTAGAGTAGATGTGATATTTACTAAAGGAGTGTATTTAGGCAGCAGCGATGTACGGACTAATTTAGAGCGAGATCGCCGCAAGAACCTTAAGGAGGATCAGCAATGAAAAAGATAATTTGTATTTTATTTATGAGTTTGATGATAGGCGGGTGTGCTAATTCAGGTAAGTTTAGTTGTCCTGATAGCAAAGGCGCCAATTGCATCATGCTCAGTAGAGTTGATCAGATGGTAGATAGTGGTGAGATTGAAAAATATTATGAAAATAGGAGAAGAAGCTGTTTATTTGGTAGATGCCTAGATAGAACTAATGCTAAAGATAAGCCTTCTTTAGCTAACCA
>JAAFHP010000002.1:0-36340 GCA_013298405.1 Alphaproteobacteria bacterium
AATGTCTTTCTATGCTATCCATTGACTCATCTCAAGAAAAATATACGGATTCTTTTCCCAATTTAATAAATACTGAAGATTTATTTGTAAATGAGCAACCTACCAAGTTCTTAGGTCTAGATTCTGCACTTCATTCTTTTCTTAATTGAATTTTCCATATGGATTTTTCTTAATTCATAAGAAATCAACCTTAGGTTGTTGACAACGTGTATTTTTGTTTATAAAATCATGATTAGCCTGTAATAAATATCTAGATGAACACAGATTCTTATATATTTAATAACCAGGTAATCCTGATAAGAAAAAAAGAGTTTATGAATAATCTTGAAATAACTTATCTTGACAAAATCCTCCATGAAATAAATGGCTCAGTCACCAACATACATTTATTATCTGACCTTATGCTCAGTAAGGTTAAACTAAATAAAAAAAATGGTATAGAAAATTTAAGAAACATTTATGAATCATCTAATAAGCTTGGTAAGATTGTAAACTTGTTATCAACAATTACAAATCTTAAATCTGATACAATGAAGATCCAATCGAATAAGTGTAATTTAATTGACATAATCAAGCAAGAAATCAAGTATCACCAAGTAAGAATTAGGAATTCTTCGTTAATACTTAAGTTCCAGAATAGAACCCTAAGTTGTTATGGTATGGTTGATGATTTTTGGTTCAAACAGTTACTCGGAATTGTTAATTACCAATGCTATGAATCATACTGAGAAAGGAGTGATTAAAGTTCGTGTGGGTATTATCGAAGAAGTGAGAACTAAATGTTTTAGCTTAAGAGTTAGTGATGAAGGTAGTGGAATTCCTGAAAATGAGCTGGAAAGTATTTTTTTACCGTTGCAGCGCGGAAGCCATAGTGTAGGAAAACCTGGATCGGGCATTGGTCTTACTATTGCAAAAGAAATTGTGGAAGCTCGCGATGGAAATATAATGGCTCGAAATAATACAAGAGCTGGGGCTGTTTTTGTAATTAAACTTCCTTTATACTAGAAAGGAGATATACGAGGCAATAGTTTAACTGATCCAATTGGAATAGAGAGTTATTGGTCAGAAAGATTGTATTAGAAGCCTTAGCAAAATACATAGACTCAGTTTATCCTCTTTTGCTCACTTTCCTTAGTAGTTCATTTGAGCTCAAAACTGGCAATTTTAATGTTTACCCCATTTTAGTTTCATCATCAATATAGTTAAAGCAAAAATAAGCGTTATAACTTCAGTTATTATCAGAGGAACTGAGTTAAGCAAAATACCATATAATAGCCATAGCACAGTACCAATAGAGTAAAGTGAATACATAATAACAGAAATAGCTCGGGCCGAACGCTCTCTATATAATTTAATTATTTGTGGTAAAAGCGATATTGTGCTAAAAAACGCAGCAAGATAGCCAATGATATCGTAGTGGAATTTTGTTGTCATGGCTTCTATTGTTAAGATATATAATTCGTCAACTACCCCCATACTATATTCTTTTTTAATCTTTTTTATTGATTCTTAAATAATATTATTTTTTGTCTACTTGGCTTAAGAAAAAAGTTATAGGCAACGCTTCTTTCATCTTTTACTCCATTTTTAGTTAACAGAATTTTTAATTGAATAAATAACTGAATATAAGAAAATCAATATGAATATTACATTAAACGCAGAAGGCACTAGCATTTGGTGTTTGGTTACTCGTGTTGTCGCGTCTATGCCATCGTTACCCAAATACCTTCTTATATCTGTAATAAATGTAATTCCCATACTTCCTTCTAATTTGACTAAAAACAAATCTATACTTCGTAAGTCTTGTAAAATACTTTTTAAAGTTAGTTGCCAACTTATAGATAATACGAAACCAGTAAAAGATATCAGCAATAGTACATATTTGATGTTATTCTTGGCTGCAAAGATTTCAAAAGAAGTCATGCTGTCCAACAAAGACGCTATTAATACTAGCGCTGCAAATAGCGAAGTATAATATTTGTTTACCGCATCCCTACTTTTTTCATTATCAGTTTTATAACGCAGTACCATCTCGTATAATCTAATATTATCTATGTCTTCCTTCATGCCCTATGTACCAATCGTATTTTTTAGTTCTGCTTGTATCCAATCTGTATGCCTTCTTTCATCTTCAAGAGCTCTTAGTATTAATCTTGTCCATTTTATTTATTATTTGCTGCTCTAGGATTAATTCTTTCATAAGCAGTAACGGCATCCTTCTTCATTGCTTAGTATTGCGCTTAGGATATTCTCATCACCAAAAATAGAAGCTAATTTAACTCTTTCCCTTGGACAATAAATGTTTTGTATTATCAAGACCCGTAGGGGCTTTCTCATTAGATCTTGCTAAAAAAGCAGATAGCTCTTCAACGTATCTTTTATAGTCACCTTTAACCTCAAAAAACTTGTCTTTATATTCAAGGCTTTCTGGCGTTGAATTGCTCTAGTTGTTGAATCATTGAACTAAGCTGCGATATTAATTCTACTTCTTTATCTTTTTCCATTTTTGTTATGGTGCCAGGAGTTGCAAGCCCAATTGTGGAGTACTTCCTTGTAAATTTTACCAATACAAAAACCGCATTGGGCTACTTGTATGCTAAAACGGAATTAATTTATTCTACATTACCTACCAGAGGTGTTTGTAAGGTTTCTATTAATTCCGGATGATAATGTTCAGCTAATTCTACCAAATCCGCTATTGTGGTATGTACTTTATCATGAATTTCTTGATAATGATTGGTCATTAAATATCTAACCATTAATACTTTGCCTCCGTATATGGCCGAATGTAAAGGGGTATGACCTCCATCATCACACTTTAATAAAAATTCTGGATGAGCTTTTATAGTTTCGAGTACAAGATTATAATGTCCATACATAGCAGCAATATGAAGTACTGTTTGGTTATCTCTAGTGGGTATCTCGTTAAGCCTCGAATCTACCTCTGTCAATAAATAATCAATTGTATCACTCTCGCCTGCATAATATGCTGTATGCATAGAGTTTAATCCCTCATCATTGAATTTATAAAGTAAATCGTTAAATTGCTCTGGATAGCGTGATCGTATATAGTCAATGAAATTGATTCTACCATACAAACAGGCCATATGTAACACATCTTGCCCGTCAGTTGTAAGGGAAGAGATAATACCAGGATTGTCCTGGAGCAATCTATCAAATTCGTCTATTCGACCATCGTATATCACTCTATGTATATTCTGCCAGCCATCATTATCATATTTATCGGCAGTTTTTTGATCCTCCTGCCCTTCTTGCGGTGGAGTAGTGTACGAATAAAACTTTGATTTTGCTACACTTAAAGCCTTCTCAGCCTCTTCAATTTTCTTCTTCTTCTCATCTAGCACTCTTTCACAGTCTTTTATAGATTTCAATTTCGTAACGCCACCTATCTGTTCCTTGTAGGCTTTCTCTACCAACCCGTACGCTGTAAGTAATTCAAGAGTAATTTTAGATAATTCTAAATCTGAAGACTGGAGTGATCCAAATGTGCCTTCATTAAACCCACCCAAACTCTCATTTACTTTACTAATATTAGATAATGGCTTTATAACTGTTCTAATTTTATCTTCATGTGGTCCTGGCCCATCTGCGATCTGCTGTAAATCATTACTCACTCTTTGAGCAATTTTGAAAGCAATATCTATACAATCGCGTTTCTCTGCGCCTGTCGATTTATAAAATTGTGATTTAGCGTTACCTGCAATATGCTCAAGACTTTTTACAGATATATTTGCACCGACCGCGCCGCCAATCCATGTAGGAAACTTTGCAGCATATTCACTATTATTCGGATCAACCAAATATAATATATCGCCAATTTTAACAACGCACACAGTATGAATCGGAACACCTTTATCTCCAGGATTCCTATCAATTATATCCCATAAAAATACATGATTTTCTCCTGATTCAGCTAACGCTTTTCTTAACGAAGTTACCTCCAGTACAGTAATAGAGTTACTTGCTGTTATTCTTTGTGCTTCAATTTGTGCCTTATCATCTGACAACATATAACGTTTGATAACTACATCTTGTGGATCTTGATTAGCAGAATATCTAACAGAAAAATCATCTTCTGAAAATTGTTTTGCTACTCTAGGTGAAAAAGTCTCAGACTCTACGTATCCCTTTGCCATACAAATATACCTATATAAAATTAAACAATACGCCTACTTCAATCGTAGTGAGTTATATTTTCGCTGTCAACAAAATATTTACAACTACAAGTTGAAAGAAATTATCAGGTAATTGTTTAGTATTTATTATAATGATAGGATACTATCCAATAAAAACTCATATCCAGAATCATCCTCTGTGATCTTTAATATCACCTTTGACTTGTACATTCTTAGAACCCCATAGCCCTATATCACTATTGTTGATCTCTATTTTCTGCGGATTGTCTATATTCACCTTGTGCGGAAAGAAACGCATAGTTGTATAACTACTTACAACTGCTACTATGCTTGAGAAAATCAGCGTGATACCTAGTCCCTTCAAATACTTCCTTAATTGATGTAGTCTTGCATTTTTTATGTCGTCTTTTAAACTGTTTAGCTGCGATATAGTGTCTTTAATTACTTCATTATGTTCTTTCGTTTTTTTAAGTAATGATTCTACAAACGCCTTTAAATTTCTTTGATTAACATCGTTGATTTGCTTTGCTAGTTCATTGGTTTTCTTAGCAAGTTCTGCTGAGAGATTGACCGGTATACTTTGTACAACTAATGTTAAGGTCTTGAATTCTTTTAAGTGTTCTTCAAATTCCTTTAAACCTTTTGGCAAAGCCTTTGAAAGATTTGCATTATTAACATCCATTGTGGCATTGAATTTTTCCAGCTGAACGCTCATCTCACTAAGTTGCGACACTAAATCTACTTCTTTCTTTTCTTTCATTTGTTTTCTCTTTTCTTTAAATTAACATTGATTATTTTTGCTTTGTTAGCATGTCGCTATCTTGATTCTTTTCCTCGGGTTCTTCTTCATACAAAGCACCAGTAGTAAGTGTTGTTTTATCGTCTTCTGACCACTCAATCTTGGCATTCGTATCAAATACTGTATCAGCTGAAATAAATCCTTCTTGCTTTTGAGCTATATTTGCCTCCGGTGTTTGAATCTTAGCAAGATATACTTTTGGTTCAGGTAACAACATATAGCATTCACCTACTCCAAGTGATGCTATATCTTTATAAGTGACTAAATCTTTCTGCCTTTCCTGTTCGGTAAAGCTCAGACCATCACGAAACTCATGCGCTCCAAAGCTTGTATTTTTCTGCTGGTGGATTCTGATTTCCTTACCGCACATATGAGTAAACATTCTGGCAATACTTTCCTCTCTATTTCTGAAGAAACATAATGTACCAAATTGACCAAAGAGCTTTGATGCGCCGTAACTACCATATACCTCATTTAACTGGCTAAGGCTCTGCAATCCTGCTAGCACACATGCTCCGTATTTTCTTCCTTCAGCTATAAGCGATGATAATGCAGGTAAATTACCGAGTGCTGCAAGTTCATCTAAAACAAACCATAATCTTCTGTTTTGATCGATACCTATATTCATCATTTCACTGCATGCAATCTCTACCATCGAAGCAATCAAAGGCAAAGTGATTTGACGGTTACTTGGTTTAGTTGCTAAGAATAGCCAACTACTCTTACCTCGTTTCAAATCTTCAAAATAACTTTTAAGTGAAAACATTCCATTTGAGTTGTCGTCCTTTAAATATGATAATGGCTTTGAGTTGGTAGTAAGAACTGACAGTATAGAGCTAGCTGTAACGCTATTATCTTGATTAAAGTACCTAACTGCTGCATGACCCTTTAGTTTACCCGTGAGTTCTCCTACACTACTATTGCGCGCTAGTCTGTTTAGCTCTTCAAATGATTTCGTTGGCTGACATATCTTAAGTAGCGCAGCTAAGATTTCAGCAGCAGATAAATCCCAAAAAGGATTAGCCCTACTACCACTTGACTTGCTATTAAACTCAATGATGATCTTTGCTACTTTGTCTTCTTCCGCCACACAATCTTTCCAGATATCCCATGTCTTGCTTCTACTATCAAGTGGATTAAAGATGATATCTCCCCTATCAGACTGATAGTATTTTGATATCATTTCTCCAGTTTGATCAATGACTATAGCTGGGTATCCTTTTTCTTTTATTTGAGGAAGCAAGTTATGCATGAAGTTGGTTTTTCCAGAACCAGTAGCGCCAGTTACTAAGAAATGTTTAGTTTCACTGTCCTTAACTAGCGGCATAGTGCCAATCTTTAAACTACTTGCCAAGGTAGACGAATTTAAAATATTTCTTACTTCATTTGCGGATAACACCTTGCCGCTATCTGCAGAAATAGTATTGTCTTTTAAGTGTTTGCCGAATTTACTCCAAACTAAAAATATAGCTAAAATACATAATAGCGATACACTCACGCACCATATTAAAACAGATACAAGCAAGGTCAGCACCTGCTCATTGCTACTTTTAAATATATACATCTTCAAGACAAAACTAGGGTCAACTCTTTTCCACTCCTTCGTGCCAAGTCGTGCATCAATTAATGTTGTATGATCAGTCTTTTTGCCAATCATATAACGTATCTGATTCATCGCTTCATCAAATCCCGTAGCTAAACTAGCTTTCCTATAGGATATAAACCCATCCCAAGGGGCTTTTGATAGACTACCCCATTGCACTGCAAGCCCAACAAAGATACCGATCAATATTGACGAATGGATTGTACGCCCCAAGACCTGCCCAAACATCCTCACTTTGTGAAGAAATACCTGACCACCACTAATGAAACTATTAAACATTTTTATCGCCTCTTTCTTATTGGTTCGCTTCTTTCCTGGATAACCAATTCTGTAAATATTGCTTAGCTATCGATGCATTATTTATAATAATTACATTTTCTGCATTTCTCTTATCAGCAGCATTAGTGAAATTGAAGCTACCCGTAATAACTATTTTATTATCAATAATCATTACTTTGTTATGCGCTATACCGGGTACTCGATCTATTGAAACATCAATCCCTGATTTTTTTAATTGAGATATTTGGGAATATTTGTCGGTTAAATTGCTCTTATCTAATAAAACCCTAACATGCAATCCTCGATTATGTGCGGCTATTAACCGATTCACTATCCCATTAGAGGTAATGCCATATGCTTGGACATATATCGATGATTCTGCTTGTGCAATTAATCTTCCAATTTGTTCACCGCATCCCGCAGGTGGTGTAAAGCACAAACTCACTTCATTAGATTTGACTGAAATCGTACTGTCATATTGATGTTGTTGCTTATTTTCTAAAAGCTCCAATACTTGTGGATTTTCCAATAATACACCACCAACAAAACCTATAATGATAGCTATGAGTATTCCACCTACTCCATATTTAGTTTTTGACATGCTTTCTTTCCTTTTTTAATCTTCAATATCCATATGTTCTTTAATATATTGGATTTCTCTTTTTAGCTCTTGCGCTAACTCTTCTTCAGTAGGTAAATGAAATTGATATTTGGATGCAAAGATTTGCTTAGCCTTATCACCAAGCGTATAACGCACCATTTCATTATTTTTTTCGGTACAGAGAATTAATCCAATGGTTGGGTTTTCGTTCTCTGTCTTGATTTTCTGATCAAAATAATTAACATAAAGTTGCATCTGTCCTAAATCGGCATGTGATAATTCATGCGTTTTAATATCTATAATTAAATAAGCTTTAAGGGGAATTGAGTAAAAAACTAAGTCAGCATAAAAATGATCTCTATCCAGTGTTAGCCTTTTTTGACGAGCAACAAAAGCAAACCCTTTGCCTAACTCCAGAAGAAATTGTTGTAAATTATTTATTATTATTTCTTCTACTTTGGACTCCACTAGCCTATGAGATATTGGTAAATCTAAAAATTCTAGAATTACCGGATCTTTAATTGCATCAGATGGTTTGACTATCTCTTGTCCTTTGTAGGATAATTTTAACAATCCTTCTTTATCCTTACTCTTTGCAAGCCTATCAAATAATAAACTTGCAATTTGCCTTTTTAGCTCCCTAACAGACCAATGATTTTTATCTGCTTCTATTTCATAAAATTTTCTAACCTCAACACGTGATATACGCATCAATAATTCATAATGTGACCAACCAAGATTTTTGCTGAATTGGGCAGACACTGTTTGCCCAATTGCATCTTTATACGTCAAGTAAAAATATCTAGCATTTTTAAGAGTAGTAACACTAAACCCTTTGTTATATTTTTTATTCAAATTGATAGATAATTCCTTTATAAGATAACTTGCGTATTCAGCCTTAGTACGCCCATTTTGTTCAGCTTCAACGATATCACGACCAATCAGATAATACGCCTTCACCATTTCGGTATCTATTGAACGTTGAACAGATTGACGAGCATTATCTATATGCTTGTATATTTGATGTTGAAGTTGCTCAATTTTGACATCCTTTAAATTTAATTCTTTTACTTCTGTTGTCATATAATTCTCGTTTTAAGTTTTTTCCTATTCTAACTATTTAACCAGCACAATACTACCTTACGTGAGTATTTCTTATGATGCTCAGGAGTAGCAGAGTGATAATACCTCACCGCCTTATGCCAATCACCATGCTGCTTCTTTAAACTCACTAATAACTTTGCTGCATATGTTATATTCTTAATTGGAGTGAGCATTTCTTCGATACTGTCAAACCCTCCTCCATGCCAGCGATAATTAAGCTGCATTACCCCAACATCAATATTGGTATAACCTTTAGTAATCTTTTCACTTACAACATTAGCTGCTTCATCAATACTCTTTGCAATATATGAAGTACCACCCATATTTAAGGCATAAGCTTTATTGCCAGATTCTATCTTTGCTATTGCAGCAAGAAGACCCTTTGGGATTTTATGATCTACCTCAAGTGTTGAAATCATTTCCTTTAATTCTGCTACCGTGTATTTCTTATCGATATCAATAGCCAATGTATTCATACAACAACTACTGCAAATCAAGGAAACACCTAGTATATATGACATTATTTGCTTGATATACTTTGCAAACTTAAGTACAATTATACTATGAACTTTAAACCAGAGATTACTTATGGAAAATCTAGAACAGGCAAGCAAACCTAAAACCAAATGGCTCACTAAAGACAGATTCTGGAATTTCGTCTTCTGGTTCGGTATGAGTGGTGGATTCGCTGTAACATTTGCAATTGTTGGCTCCGAACCACATAAACACGATTTTCCATATTCTGCTGCTGTTACATTTTGGCTTACTATCATCGGTGTACCACTGTTGGTTAGATACTTTTCAAAGACCACCTTTATTGAAGGTACGATCTTTAGAAACAGCGAAGGTGTAGAGTTTGATACTGCTAAGCGCGCTCCTAACGTTTTGTTATTAGTACTATCTACTGTAGGATTATCAGCTTTAACTGGTAGCATCCTAGATGGGTACAAAGAATTACCTGAATTATTAGGGTTTGCTATAATTGCTATAGTATTGTTTGGTGTTCCTAGTTTGTTTTTCATATTTAAAAATTGTCCTATTTCTATTTTATTTAATCGTAAAACTTGGCGATTTGAGCCATACACAGGCTCTACTTCGCATAGATTTACTGAGGATTCGATGGCAACTAAAATAAACAGCATTAAGTATAGTTACCTTACAATGAACAGACATCATCGCCACTAAACTCCATTCTTGATTTTGTTAGTATCTACACTCTCATTGGCTTGTCTGTGATCAGTACTTGATTTAGCGGTTTGCGGCTCATGATACTGATTCATCATTTGCTGCGTCTTAGCTAAATCAATCCCTGTATTATCATTCTCCGAAGGTGGTTTTACTGCTTGATTACCATCAAGACTGCTAATCCATTCTTCTTGACCTACATACCTCATGATAGGTTTAAATGTTGGGATTGATTCTTCAGGACGTCCTATTCCCCATCCTGCATTACCCAAACTTGCTACGTTCGTTACACCACCAACAAATCTACCAAATTTACCCCTTCCTATTCTATCTTCCTCATATTTTTCGATTTGACCTTCACGTCGTAAATATTCACGCTCGTTGCTATGTTTAGCTGCTCCGTAATTATCATCGGTTATGGTCATTTTGTTGTTGTGAGTTCTTTGCAAAACGTCTTTTTGCTCATTGGTCGATTGCTCTACTTGCGCCGAATCGCTCATACCTTGAGCTTTAGCATATTGACTAACCTTCCTATCCGCTCCTTCTCTGTGCTCGGTTAATTCGGCTTGGCCTTTATCTTGTACTTTTTCTATGATGTCAGAATTTTCAATATGATCACGTGAGGCCTTAATATGCGCCATCATACCTTGTGCCTTACTCATTCCCATTGAACTATGCAGAGCTCTTGCCTCTGGTGCACCAGATAACACTTTGCGTCCTGCTTCGGCGTCTGATACTCCATACTTTCTAGCATAGGCATCAATGACATCCTGGGTCTGGTCTTTGGAATATTCACTTGCACTATTTCGAGTTAGCTCTCTTCCTTCGGATACAGTCTTTAGATTATCCTTGTGAGCATTGGTTGAAGCCTCTAATCTTTGTATCTCATTATATGATTTTCTAAAGCCTTCCTGCTGCGTCTTGTCTACACCTATACTTTCAAGATATGCCGAGTTATTAGTAGTTCTAGTATTAATACCATGTCTTTCTGAAGCATTATTAGATTGATCAATCTTTGATGAATTAGCATCCTCCTGACTAATGCTATTAATTGCGGTTATTCCACCACTAATACTAGCTCCTGCTTCAACTCCCAACATACCACCAAAGAATTTAGCAAGTGTTCCTCTCAATCCTACATCTGCCTTAATAGCAGCTTCGGCGTTTTGCTGCCAGCTATAGCCATTATTTTTAGTCATTTCATCCACTTTGTTAATAGCGCTTGCAATTTCCCTACCTTCATCGGTACTTGTATCAATACTATATCCTTTGTCTGTTCTAACATTTTCTGCAAAATTCTTGAGTGCAGATGCCTCCTGACCAACTAAAGATTCCTGTACTTTACTCAAACTAGCACTCTCACTTTCTATCGCTTGCACTTCTTGTCTTTCGATCGAATTAAATGCACTAGATATACTATCAGTCTCTTGATACTTTGCCTCACCAACAGAAGAGGTAGTACCTGCTCCACCTGCGGTAATTACTTGCCCGTTTGGCAAGATTGTTTCCATACTACCATCTGCGTTAATACCAGAGTTTGTGCCAGTAACATATTGCTGAGTATTGTTGAACTTGTTCTCTCCTACATTGTCGCGGTTAATGTTCTTGGTATTAATGTTGTCATATGACATTCCGCCGCTAGCTTTCTCAGCAGCGGCTGCTCCAACAGCTCCCTGCATATTTGACATTAAGGAACCAGATAAATGTAGTAACAACCCCTCTCCCATACGATTTATATATGCAGCTAGAAAAGGTATCATTATGCAAAACCCCGCAGCTAAACTTGCTATATGATCCATCTTATGCATAGCAGTAGACCAGCCGCTATAGCTAACTATATGTGCTGGGTCATATGCCGTATCAATAATCATATTCAGCATTGCATATAACGGTGGCCATAATTGTAAGCTCAGACAAATTGTTATCCATCCTCGATACTTTGCCATTCCACCTGCAAAGATCATTAACGGCAATACAAAGATGAATGAACCGTAGATCATATTTTTCATTACTGTTAGCAAACCTGTAAGTATCCTATCTGCTAAATCCCCAGAGAGGAATCCACCTGCTTCGTGCTGTAACTGAGCCTTAACGTTTGGATATTTTCCAGCTCTATATTGATTAAGGCTATTAATCATCATGTTGTGCTTGATGATCTCCTCAACTGCTATCTCACTATTATCGTATAGAGCGGAGATTTGTCCTTTGAGAGCATCGTTTAATTTAACGTGCGACGGATTATATTTAGCCTTAGCTCCTGGAGCTCTTAGCTTAATGGACATCGCAGTAATATCTCCTGCTGCTACAAGCCTCATCTTGTCCTCAAAATAAGGCACTGCCTGTTTACAAGTAGGAGATGGGTCTTGTCTTACTCCGCGTATGATCATTGGAACTCTAGTAAATGTTCCGGCATTCTTGCTAACTAGTCCCCACATATCCTTAGTAGCAACAAGCTCTTCCTTGGTAAACTGATGGCCTATCATTGCTGGTAATACTACACATCTCTCAATAAACTTGTTCATATTTGCTACAAACTCAGGATCTCTAACCTTAGCTTGCATTACTTCCTTGGCAAGTCTTGCTCCAAATACATTGCCATGATGGTAGTAATTAAATGCAGATCTACCATCAATTGCAGAAAATGCTAGCTCGAACAAATTGGTTAGTAAATGTCCTAATTCCTCAGCTACTCCTATAGGAAGAGCAAAGGCCAATGGAATATTATCAACTCTCCAGAAATGCTTCTCAACATGATCTTTAATGTTCATAGAAGTCTTTGGCAGTAAGAGGCCGTTAACCAGCACTACAATGCCAAGAACCTTCTTTAAATATTGTCTCCATTCTCCGTCCGCATTACTTCCACTGATTTTAAGCGCATAATATGCAGCTACCACTATAGTTACCGTATTGATTATTCCAGGATATAACGTAGAATTACGCAGCATCGCTATTGCATTTAGCGTATTAAACATATGATATGCATACCCATATAAGTGTATTGTCAATTCCATTCTCCTATTCTCCTATTCTCCTATTCTCCTATTCTATTGCTTCCTACGAACGATTCAAAACTCTTGTTAAAGAAATCTACATCCCTCTTTAACCTATCCTTGCTACTTGCTATTAAATCGTACCTACCTCTAGCTTCAATTCTTGCTTGTGATAGCAGTCGCATAACTTCTCTAGTTTCTTGTTCAAATGATTCAAACTTTTTTGCATCTGCGATTTGTGCATGACTTAACTCTCCAACTGCTTCTTGCACCTCAACAAGAAGGGTCTGCAAATAACCAGTGACCACGTCAAAGCTTAAGGCTTCAACATACTCAAGTTCATTACTAATAATGTTGTGTTTTCCTGCATAGGTCGCAAGGTCCATTTCTATTTTGAGAATCAGTTGCTCAGACGATAGAGCAACGATAGTCTCTTCTTCGGCAGTGAGCTCCCCTGCGTTTGCCAGTACCTTATCCACTATGCTAGCTACTATCTTCTGTACTCGCTGGAACAAGAACATACCTTTTCTAACTCTCTGTTGTTTTGCTGTAGGATTCAAACATTTTTCGGCCTCATCACAGGAATATAATCTAATTGTTTCACTATCTACGCCTTCTGCTCCGACAAATTGTGCTACCAGATCTCTGTTAATTAATGACTTAAGATGTTTTACTTGTGACTTACTATCTCCTCCTTTAGTGCCAACGATAGTACCTGATATGCTCATCAGTAATTCCTTTAGTTCTTTGGCGTCTTCTTCTCTCTCTTCACTGATCTTTTTAGATAATGCTTTCCAAACTATGTTATAATTCTCACCAAGCTGTGATTCCAATTCCTTTACTCCTTCAGTAGCATCTCCTGTATCTTCCTTACTCTTCTTCTGAAAATCAGCCATATCCTTACCTCCACCAGTAAGGACCATCTTAGATTGGCGAGTTGCTTGGGATTTTGCATTTTCTTTTGGAAACATTGGGTCCATTAATGCCTGCATTTCGGCACAACCATCCACACTCATCTTATTTAGCCAATCTGCCTTTCCATCTAACCATTCAAGCAAATCCTGACACTGTGGACATAGACTTTTAATTGCCATCATTGCCCCATAAGTAGCTGCAGTTTGAGGTAAGCTTTTAAGATAGTTCATCAGCTCTGCACTTGAGACTATCGACAAACCACCACCAAGAAGCTCTACTTGCGCAGCACATGGCAGCCCACCAAGTCTACATGACGGTGCTTGTGCAGTAATGGGTTGTAGTTTTGGATGAGCTGGAGACCGTACTACCACGGAACCACCAAGATAATGCCCAGCTTGCTGTTCTTTTACTACCGCAGCTGCCGTGCTATTACTCATCGTTCCACTTGGAAACACATCCTTAACCAAACTATCAAAGCCGGCTGAAGCCGTACTTGAGAGCATTAATATTAATGCTGTAATTAGCGTTCTTGACATGATGTACATCCTCTTCTGCTTTCTTGAACATTTCCTAAAGTTTCAATTTCTGTAGTCTCCATATCCATTTTGCTCGGTGACTTAACTGTCGAAATTTTTGCTTGCTCATTATCTTGACTCGCAATACCTAAGTACTTAGCAAGTAAGAGCGCTTTATCTTCTAGATCTGCTACCGATACCGCCCCCCTTACTAGCTCAAAGCGCTCTCTAGTATCATTAACTACGGCTATTACCGTAGGCATAACTGTTAGCTGTAACTGAGCTATAACTTCAGGACTTGAATGGGTCTTAAAGTACTTACTTTTGCTTGAGTCAGGGCTTACTGCCTCTACCGCAAATCCATATTTACTTGTAAAAGTTTGCAAGTGCTTCTCTAACAGCTCGCAATAACTACAATCCTCTTGCCTAAAGACAAACAACTCTATTTTTTTGCTTAAGGTTTTCAATATCTGGTTATTAGATTGCTTTTGATTTGAGCTTTTTAAATCTCTGCCATAAATATTTTGAGGATTAGCAAGCTCATCTACAATCTCTGGATTTAAGAAGTTGGCCATTAGCCAGTTAGTACCAAGTATAACTGCCTTGTCCATCATTTCTTTTTCTTTAAGCTTGTATAATCTGATATAGTTAAGATTCTCAGGATGCCTAATAGCTAAATGTTTCAATAACTCAAGCTCCTTTGAGAATTGCTCGTTCTCTAGCTTAGCTTGCTCCATTTGAGTTAATGTAGGCATCGATGACGTTGATTGTGCAGCCTCAAGCTCTTCTTCCTTTGCTTTCTCATCAAACCACAACCATCCACGATGACGTTGTTCAAAGAAATTTTCACTCGCTCTAGCATGAATTACTGTAAGCAAAATCATTAAAGGTAATATTATTCTGAACTTGTGTCTCATACTCCAAGCTCCCTTTGCTGTTTTTGCAATTCTTTAATCTCGCTCTCAAGCTTTTGTAACTTATTCCTTAACCCATCTATTCCAAGTCGACTCCATTCCCAACTTACATGGATACTGTCATTACTAAGTTTTGGACGTACATTGCTAGACCACCAATAATACTCAGACAAAGCTCGCTCATGCTGTTCTTTCGTTTTCGTATGTTCTTGCTGTTTTAAGTCGATCTGCTTTTGCAAGCTTTCTTTCTTAGCTACCTTAACTAGCCTTTCTTCTTCTAGCCTCTGGGCTTCTAACTTTGCCAGGCGTTCTCTTTCAAGTCTTTCCTCTTCTAGCTTGGCAAGCCTTTCGCGTTCAATTCTTTCACGCTCTAATTGCGCTAATCGCTCTTGTTCTAATCTTCTTTCTTCTTCGGCCTCATATGAATCATCTTGTATTGTACCGTTCCAACCGGTCATGTTGTTGTCTGGATTATCTGGGTTATCATCATACTTTCTAATGCTATCCATTGAATGCTCCACAGTGAGTAGTAAGTCGTCTGGATTTGGAGTTTTGTACTTTCCTGCAAACTTGACTTTTAAATCCTCTATGAATTCACTAAAATCAACCTTGCTCCAATCAATGCTTTGTATATCTTCTAGAGTAAGCCCTTTGCAATCTGGACTACCACCACTACCAAAGTTTCTACCAAGTTGCTTCCTACCTTCAACCTGAATAACCTTATCAAGCAAATTGCCAAAGCAACAAAAACTATGCTTAATATTGACAGGTACTCCTGCAACCTTCTTTGTTTTCTTTCCTACATATACACAAAGCTTCTTTTCTCTTTGATCCATTAAAGTTAGTTCATCCTTTGTACACTTAGCACCCAAACCCTTACCCCAACCTTTGCCACCATCACCAACAACACAGCAGTTGTTATAATCAATCGGTTTCTTGCTACAACTCTGTCCGCTACCCTGGAACAAATTGAAGTTACCATCTTTATCTGGATTCATATGACTCGTTGCATACAACTTTGATAGCGAATCCATCATCTCACCATTTGTATGGTATGACTTGTCTACGCAATTACCGTCTATACACGGCATACCTTTGCATATAAGGGTATCTTTACCTTCTTTTTCTTCAAAACCCGTTCTAACTTTCTGATTTTCCTTGTTAGTAATATCCCATGACTTACAGGAGAACTCTTTCTTCATGTTCACACAATTACCAAGTGAGTCTTGCAAAAGACACCCTTTGTCTCCAGCTGCATAACAATGCTCATATAAACGACAGTCATTTTTGCTAGGATATGAACAAGTTTTGATATATTGCCATTCCCAGCAATCCCTATGTACAGAGAACCCATCAACAATTCTAACCCCAGTTCCAGTGCATGTCTTAACAGCATCACTGCATGAATAAGTAGCCGTGAATCTAGTACCTGCTTTGCTCTCACCTATAATTAGCAAGTTCATTATCGCAGCAATACAAAACGCTAAGATTAATAACACTAGTCTCATTTAATTCTACACCTCTCTGTCCAGTCTTCTTCCCACTCTTCGCATGTATCAAATACTTCCCTAAAGTCATACCCAAACTCATATTCATCCCAAATAGCTCTCCATCTCTGACTGCCACCCAGCTCAGTGATATTACCAACCCCTCGTCCGCCTTCAGGAAACCTTACATTCTCTCCTATTTGATCAATCCTAACCTTGAGCACTTGCGCCAAGATTCTTCTTGCATCGGCAATAATTGCCCCAGGGTTATCTCTCCAAATTGAATCAACTTGTACCGCGCCAAAGCCCCCCTTAATTCCTCTTGGATGGTACGGTGTTATATGCCAGCCCCATCTACCTACTTTCCACTTAATCGCAAACCCCCAATTCATAACAGTCCCGTATAGCAAGTGACCATTAAGCTTAATTGTCTTTGCCTGCCAATCTCCGTACCCTATCCCTTTGCGTTTACAGGTCAGTGATACCGTATCATCGCAATTGTAAGTATTACGAAGCTCTTCACAGAAAGTCTGGTTGTATACAGTGTCTTTCTGCACTTCTTTTTCTACTTGCAAATAATATGTTGGCTCTTGGTGCATCGCCCCTTTAACAGTCTTACAATCCACTCCAATGTCAGCCAGCCTCTCAAGTAGATTACGCATTAACTCATCTTGACCTTTGGCTATTTTCTTGGCATCTTTTAAATGCTGCTTAACAAGTGCCTTGCGGTAATCCAAATACAAATTGTTAATCGAATCCTGTTTGATTACTTCTTCTTGTCCTTTGGAATTTAACTCACTTGCGCGAATAGCGCTTAAAGATTCTGCAGCACCTGTTACTTCACCTTTGTCTTTTGCCAAAAAATCTAAACCTTCCTCTCTCTTAACTCCCTCGATAGCGCCATCTTTTCCAAGATTAAACTCTCTTTGCGCTGCCCCCCAATCTCCTGTTGACTTCTCAAATAAATCAGTCTGCTCGTTTCTTTGCACCGCTATCGTAGGCTCTAAATATTCAGCTCTTGCCAAACCAATAAAATTATGCCAAAGTAAAAAAACAATCAGGATATAGCAGCGTCTCATTCTTCAACTCCTGGATTTCTTGGCTTCACTGCTGCAATATCCTGGTTATCACCACCACTTACCATTAGCTCAAGAGCTCGTTTGATCCCTATATTGCCACTAACCTTATCAAATTGCCCTTCATCATCAGCATTACCACCAGCTTCAAATACATCCTTCTCTTTAACCAACACAAATGTTGGCACGCTAGTAACGCTGTACTTGCTAAACGCTATATCATCTAACTGAATCGATGCACCTTCATCCCTGCCGTCTGTTAACTCATATATCAGCTCTGATAGTTTGCGCCATGAACCGTCCGGTAAGCCTCGAAATACCAAAGTTACATTGTACTTCTTAGCTTGCTCTAGGTAGTTTTTTAATAATTCTTTAGGCATAGAACTTGACACAAACACCTTTAATGATGAGCTTAGCTTAGATGCCGAATCTAACTCTGTATCACCACTTACATTCAAGCCTTTCTGATTCGCTTCACTTATCCCTCTCATAGCCAAAAGCTCTTGCCACTTTTCTTTGATCGCTGACATGCTACTTTGTCTTGCTATTTGACTAATGCTACTTGCAAATTCCAAATCACTTTTGCTAAATTCAAATTTTTCTTCGGCCTTTGCGCCACTACCAAGCAAAAGCAATAAAACTAAAGGAAGCAGCAATTTTTTTTGCGCCATACCAAGTACCCCCAATCTTGTCCGTCATACGGATATTCCTTAAATGCACTATATGCCATATCACTCATCCCAAGTGGCCAACATCCAACTTCTCCAGAGCTAGACTTTGGATTCACCATCTGTAATTTGTATTGGCTTTTTTTAACCTTAAGTGCTCTGCTCTTTTTACAAATTGCACCGTTAATGCTTGCATCTGTAGTACTAGTTTCCTGAGCTAATCCTATCCTGTGCATCTTGGCTATTATTCTCATAGAAAGTAGAGAGCTGTTTTGTACGCCCCCTATGTGATCAGCGTTTGCTCCTGAAAACGGATACATATTGCCCCAGCAACCAGAGCACCAAAACATACTATCTATTGCAGTAGATACGGTTGCACTTGCACAATCTAATCCACATGCAGCTTGTGCTAATGGATTACCAAATAATATCGCCTCAGGATTTAGCAAAGATTGAAGCTTGGAATCGTTCCACGTAACATCAAACTCACTCATATACGCTACATCAAATGTAGATTGCTCTAAACACATGAAGTCAGTTAACAACTCAAGCCAATAAATTAGTGGATAGACATAGTAATGCAGGTGATAGAAACTCTTGTGCGAACTACGTTTGTCATACCCTCTGCTATAGCTGCTTATCTTTTTTGCATCCGAACCAAGAGCAATACCTCCTAAGTTCACCATACAATACGGAGTCCTCGTTACATCAACGAGCCTAACAGGTTCCCAAAATCCTATCGATATTCCAGGTATAGGTACAGACTGACCAAATCTACTACAAGCACAAACTGGCGATACCGGATTCTTTGTGTCTCTCTTTTTTGGTGTATGACCTTGACCAATAGACAAGCCGCCTATCGATATAGGAAGCAAACAGCCCCAGCAAATATCCGTAATAGGATTGACAAAATGCCCCTTACAGGTTACGCTCGCTGTTGCTGATATCGGTGTCATGAGTACCATTATCAGCACTATGATTTTTTTCATAGATACCTCAATGAGCTGGTCTCTGGAGTCAGTCCGCCAAGATCGTTCTCCTTTGACCAGCGTTAACTGGTCTTGTTTCATTTTTCTTCGTTCAAAATAAGGTTTTGTAAAGCTGTATAAGCTCTTTCGTCATGACTGAAAATCATTGCTTCTGCTTCTTCTTGAGTAACGCCGTAGTTTTTCTTAATTATTTCTGCTAGTTGTTTTGTTTTTTTATTCTTAATTATTTTGCTCATCATGTCTTTTAACTCAAACCTTAATTTACCCTTTGTCGCTTTTAGTTTTTTCTCTTTTTCGACCATTCCCGCAAGTTCTTGATCAATAGCTTTTTTAAACGCTTCATCTTTTGGATGCCTTTGTTGCAATCTAGTCTTTGCAAGGATAGCTTTTTCTATCGCTAGATCCGATGAAATACGTTTAAAAATTTCCACCGCTTCAGGTTTCTGCTTCATCGTTGCCTCCTCTGCTTCATGTATAGAATATCCACGTTTATCTATCAGCTCCCTTATTACTCTTGGTAGCAAATTACGTGGAAAATCATCTTGATATAGTGGATTTACCATTTCTATCCTAAGTATTAAAAGCTCTTTTTTATTCTGTATTTCTTTGACAGAAACCCCTTCCCCCTTTTCGAAATATCTCTTTTCTACTTTCTCAAGTTCTTTCAACTCTGTTATTAACTCCTCACGACTGGGTTCTTTTTCAGCACCAAACACACTATTGTTAAGAATTAAAATAATTAATATTATGTAACGCTTCATTTCTTCTGCTCCTTTAATTTAAATTGATTTCATCTATTCTTATTTTCTTATCTTCTTGCAGTGCAATAGCAGGACTATACTTAATACCAAACTTTGTAGTTAGCTCCCCACTTTGATCAAAATATACTTTATCAGCATGTTGCTCTCCTAGTTTCTCTTTTAACTTAAATACACTACCACCAACAAGGATAATCCTATCTTCAATAATCTCTTTCTGATCTTGGATTGGGGTGCTTAGCTGCTCTTGCAACCACTCAACCTGATCCTCTTTTCTGCTGTCTATAAAAAACAAGCGTCTATTTAAATCCATATGCTCAAGAGGATTTACTTTTGTTCCAGCTTTGTGTAGCACTTTACCGCAAGGTAGTATCGCGTCCTCTTCCAAAGTATATGTCGGGTCATAGTAAAATGTTCTACTTTCTTGCGCTTCTATAATACCTGCTACTGGAACAGGATTCTCTACTCTATCTCTTGCTATTGCTTCCATTTTCTTCCTCTCTGCTTCCATATCTATTTGTTCTAGCTTTCTTCTCATCATTGTGCTAAATGGCTCTTCTACAATTTCAAAAGTATTTGCCACTTTACCTAAATCCTTTGCCATCGCTAATGTTGGCACTACTAATCCTATTAATATTATCTTTTTTAATGTATCTAGCATCTACGCTCTACTCATCTTCTTCTGGCAACTTTCCATATTTCTTAGATAGCTCTAATATCACCTCATGTTTTGATACCCCTTCTCTTTCCTTCTGCATCAAAAAGGCAAAGTCACTATTTTCTGTTGAGAACATTGCTGTGCTATACGGGTCTGTTGCAAGCCTCCCTACTACCGTCGCTCCATCTGTCATAATAAGCACTTCAGAAAACTTATTCTGGGCACATTTTCTAAGGTTGGATATTAGGGGAACGTATTTGCTATATGCTTCACTATTTGCAAATGCATTCATACCGTCTGCATTCTGTTGTAATATCAATTTCCATGTAGAACATTCTAAAACCGCAGCTTGGGCTTTTCTTGTGCCACACTTATTGCTAAAACTAGTTAGATCCTGAGTACATACAACCAAACTGCCACCATACTTTCTAACAGTACGCGCAAACCTTTCTAAAAAAGATGCTGCAAAATCAAGAATCAACCATGCCTCATCAACAATAAGCATAAATCTCTTTGATCTATCGCCGCATAAGAATTGCATCGTTATCTGCATCAAAATAATTTGCAAAATAACAGCTAAGAGAGGCTCATCATTCTTAAGCTCTTCAAGCTCAAATACAGTTAAGTTATTTCTAAAGTTTGCCTCTCCTCCACTTTTAAAAAATCTTCCATGTATTCCTTCAACAGTATAAGGATATAAACTGTCTGCCATTCCTTTAACACCATCTACACTTTTATTTTCGTTATCTTTTAGATTACCCAAGATCTTTGCGATCTTAGAAATGTCTAAATCCTGGCCATATTTACCTACTGCCTCAATAATTGCTCTTTCTATTAAAGCTTCTCCTCTTGCTTGTCCTGATATCCCACACATTGCTGCAAGCATTGACTTTGCATAGATAACGCTATCTTTAGTAACAAAATGTTTTTCTTCTTTACCATTTGCTGTAATGGAGTTAATTTCAAGCAACTCTATCCCATCTAACTCCTTTGCTTCATTAGTGTTATTCTTTCTACCAAAATCCAGCGCATCTATTTTCTCTATATCAAGTCCAGTAATATTAGCTATTTCTTCTAAGCTTATTTCTTTTGTATTTTTTAGCAGTTCAAGTGCTTTTGCATATCTTGCTCCGCTTCCACTAAGCGCTGAGAACGGATTTAGCGATATACTACAATCTTGATTGAATCTTATCATTTCTCCGTCTTGAGCCTGGCAAATGTTCTTATAGCTTGCACCAATATCAAGTATGAATACCGCTACATCTTGAGCTAACATACTTTGTGCAAGTTCTTGTAAAAAAAATGACTTACCTGAACCAGGTGGTGCCATCATACTGATATTGTAATTACCCCCGCCACCTACACGAAAATAAGGATTAAAGTTAAATAGCTGTCCACGCCGCCCAAGTAACAATGCCCCAGAAAGGGGCACTCCTTTCCACTCTCCTTGAATTGGCAACTTTGCTACCACCTCACCGCTTAAAGCAAATCTTGTTAACCTAAAAAACTTTATCGTATTCCAGTATGAACATTGAAGCATTGGTAGCATCGATAAACTTGCTATACGTTGTACTCTTTTACATACTTCGAGTTTCCAATCATTTGTATTATACAAGCTCTTTAACACTTCCTGAGCAACTTCCATTTCATCTTTGTACGTAGTAAGCATCACCAACATAGATTCTTGTAAATAACTCTCACCTTTTTTAACCAATGCCTTAACCTCAACCCAACCTCTTGCCTCTTCTTGCGCTACCAAATCATTTTTAGTATATGATCTACCAGCTGCATGTATTGATCTATTACCAGCCTGCTCTAACGCAGACTTCCCCCCTGTCCCTAAATTATTTGCTACCGTATATGAAATCACAAACCTTCCCGGTATCGTTCTTCTCTCGTCTCCAAGTAAATTAATCATCTCTGCCAAACAAAAACTTTGTGGTAATTCCCTTGGAGCAAAAACTTTTGAAACTAATCCAGTATCATTATGCTCTATCGATTCTTCGGTAATGGTATTTGACTTAAAAGGACTGACTATTTGATTACTCAAACTGTTTAGCAAGTTGTATTTTGGTTTGCTTTTAGTATTAGCACTTAAGTCCTTATCCTCATCCTTATCCATATCCATCTGCAGAATTTCTCTGCCGATTTCAATTAAATCAGCAGCATTGCATATCCTTGGATTTAAATTTTCGGCTTTGAGTTTACTTTGTAATTTCTTTTTGAATTTAAGTAACTCCTCTACAGATTTATCTCCACCATCTTTGCTGGAATATGTCAGATAAGTTTTAAAGTTTCGCGGTAATCTTCCATCATCACTAGCAGCAAAATCAACAGCCAAATTCTGTACGAAATCTTTCCGGTAATATGTTAGCTTCTTTAAAGCCTCATTACTACTAGTGCGCCCCCTTTCCCAGCGACTTAATATGTTCTCTATCTTGTGTGATGCTACAATTAAAAACTGTATGTAACCATTGTCAGGAAGCTCATCACTAAAAAATAATGTTAGGTTCTTCTCTATCGAATCATTAGAACCCACTAGTGGGTCTATTTCAAACCAGCAACCTATACTTCCTTTATTAAAGAATACACCGCTTTCATCATCACAATACTCATACAGGAGTTCATTGCTTAAAGGTTTTGCACCCTTAGTATCAACGTCAAGTTTGCGTGCAAGTTCTCCCCTAGGATCGTATCCTCTCTCTCCCTCTAGTTTAAAGCCGCAATAATTTGCTATCTTGCTAAAATACTGTTCAATGCCTAACATACTGTATCCATTTTTACTCGTAATAAGTTACATCCTTGCTTAAGCTCTGCCTGGTTTGTAACTCCTCTTCGCCAAACACATTGCTATTTCTCTGAGCTTTGCACTTCCTACCACGGCACTTTTGTTTCTGCTGGGTATACTCTTCTATCTGACCATTCGATATCATCCTATCTACTCTATCCATACTCATACAATTTGCTCCCCTGGCATCACCGCATGCAAACTTTGTATTGTAAGTACTGCACCCGCTTAAAAATAATGATGCTAACATTGCTAAAGCTAAACCCACCATCTTCATACTTTTTTCTCCTTAATCATCTTTATTGCTATTGGCTCTTTGAATATGCCATGTAGCCTTTCAGTCACTAACCATACTAAACTCACTAATTCAACAACATGTAATACCGCTTCTGGATAGATTTGATTAAAGAACAAACTAAAAAAACCAAAACCTATCATCGCTAAAATTGCTCCTATTGCCATCAACTTAATTTCTTTTCTAAAACAATAAGATGTTACTAATAACCCAAATAAACTCATCGCCACAAACACCCTACATGATGTAATCAAACCTATTAGCACTATACAAAGCCACTTTTCTAACCCTGTAACATCACCAACAATCTTCTCTTCAAACATTAGAATCGGGATTTGAATTAAAGTAATACCAACAAACGTTATCCAACTCATTCCTATCCTTATTAAACGGTTTATTCTATCTTCTTGATTTAAACTATAAGTCATATCTCCAACCATTCTCTTGCTCCTATTGTTTAGATTGCTTGATCTTCTGATGAGTACTTACTTCACCTACAAAGAATCCCTTGGTTATTTGCGCCTGCACCCTTACTCCTGAAGGTACCGTAAGTACCGGGGACATGCTTTCAGCTTGCTTCAAGTAATACTCAGCTAATTTGTCTCCTGCATTGCTAACTCCTTGCAAACCTCCTTGAGTTAGCATATCCCCCATTCCTTTCTTCTTAGTCGATACAGCACCTGCGCCGCTCAGCATCAATCCATCTTGTCCCTTAGCATTCCCACTTAAGCCGCTAATCATTCCTCCAATCATTGCATTCTTTAAATGCTTACTACTTGTCGATACCACCATTCCCTTAATACCATTATATCCATCAGGACCATATATTTGACCCGCTATCTTACTTGTTTGATACATCCCGTCCTTAAGGCACACTAGTTTCTCAAGCCTGATGATTGCCCTCTCACTTGATAAATCACCATAACTACTACCCATTATCCTGCATTTTGATGCATCCATTTTATTATCAGCATCAAGGTTGCCTCTGCTTGTTAATTTGATCGTAACCGGCGTTGCATTCTCATCAGGCGTATTTAATGCCGTAGATACCACTATCCCTCCCAAAAGATAACCATTAAAATACGTCCCCTCTGGAATATAGTTTTCGGCCGATTTTGGTCTGTCATATTCTATTTCTTGCTCAAACTCCTGCACGTTCAAACTACTCTCAGCAATCACCACTCTGTTTTGTATCCTCTCTGACTCTTGCTCTGTCACCCTTCTCATTTCAAGCCCCGCAGTAGCAAGCTCAGCCTTGGCCATCTCTAGTTTTTCCTTCGTCTCTCTTAACTCCTGCTCTATCGTGCTATTTGCCTTAGCAAGTAACTTGCCTTGCTGCTCTTCCATCTCTAACAGCTTTGCCTTGGTCTCTTCATGGTGCTTTTCTATTACAGTCTCAAAGTGATCCCTCCAACGCTTTTCCGTATCAATCGTTGTATCAGGAAGTTCTAGCTTTACTATTTCCTCCTTCTTCTCTAGAGCTTTTTCATCCTTGGCCTTTTGCTTTTCCTGTATAAACGTCACAAGTGCTAATATTATCGCCGCAAACAATCCTAGACCTATCTTAACCAAATGCTTCTGCTTCTGTGATATACCCGTATTACTTCCTATATCTCCTTTAGCAAATACACTCTTTAAAGTCTGGGTTATCTTCTCAATCAAACTCATACCTCTTCCCCTCTTCTTGTAACCAAGTACACTGTATAGTTTGCTCCTCTATAGTTTGATTTTGATTTGAAGTTTTGAGCCATATCTATAACCACTACATTCTTAAAGTTCTTGCTCAATACTTTCTTGGTCTGCTCTTGCTCAATTAACTCATTTTTCTTTTCTTTCTTGTTGCTAGTTACATCTACTATGAACCCTGTTAAATCTTCATATCTATAGCTTTTGTTTGCTACAATATTTAAACCCTCTATAGTTTGGAGCTTAGAGCTCTTAATTTCTTTTACGTTATACTTAGCAATAATCCCTGATTTCATTGCTTCAAGCATTCTAGTTATCTCTTGTACCTGGCGATTGTCCTTCACATTATTGTTTTGCTCAATTTTGACAATCTTTGCACTCTCTGATTCTATTGCTGTTAGCTCTAAATCTACTACCTTGCCACCCGATAACTCTACAGATAGATGTATCTTCTTGTTTGCTTCTACCTTAGTCGTTAGAAATAATTCACTACCGCTTCTACTCAGGAGAGCGCTGTACTTTGTGTTATCTCCCCATATCGCTACAATCACATTAGGTGCAAAGCTAATTCTGTTAATCTCATTAGCACTTAAGTTAACCTTAAATGCTTTGCCATACTCAAGATTAATTATTTGTTCTTGTTCTTGCTTTTGATAGCTAATTTGCTTTGCGCTAGGCGTTTCATTTGCCTTAGCATTAAAGCTAAAACTTGTTATCATTAACATTGCAATCACTACTTTGTTACTTCTTTGCATTCTCTAACTCCTCTTTGCTGATTGCAACAAACTCCTTTAATAAAAGACGTCCCGCTACCCACTCAAACTGCAAACCATATATAGCTGGCACACTCTCAAATCCCCTATTGCCAAACCTCGATACTAACTGACCGTGTGCAATTACCCTTAATGTTGATTGATCACTCTCTAACTTCTTTAGTGCAAAGTGCGTACTTAATGAGAATTGCTCATACTTTTCCTTAGCATTAGCAAAATACTCACTTAATATCTTTAATGAGCGCGTATCGCTCTTTGCTACATGCTCAAGTATCCTATCTCTTTTCCATGCTATAGAAGTCGGATCAAGGTCAAGTAACAGTGGCAAATACATCGCCGCATTCTCTTCTAAATAACTAGACGATACTTTCTTGTCATTAATCCATGCTTCTTGATGCAGTCCTGGCACAAGTATTACCCTCTCTGATATACTAAGCAGTTTTAAAGTTACTAATATTAAGCTAACAAGTAGCAACATACTCAAAACTAGAAACACATTTCTTTGTCTTGCTACTGCTTCAATATTCTGACTCATTACATGCAATTGCATAATCTACAACTCCTCTCTTTCAGATGATTCAGGAATGCTTGGTGATAACCAAATCTTTGCATATGGCAAATACCAGTACATTCCTCTTTGTAAATATCCAAAGTACAAAGCTTTAGATATCCAATTACCCGCAACAAACCCTATTGCCCCAGCTGCTAATCCCCATATCACTCCCTTAGGTAACCCAAAGATCAAGGCGCATGAGCCACATCCTACAACTCCGCCTATACTGAAATTCCAGAATTTACGTTGTTTGTTCATACACTGTGAAAATACTCGTCTTTTCATGTTACCTGCTCTTATGTTTGCTTCTACTTGTCTACTTTAGCATCGCTACTACACCTAGTACCACCGCACCAGCCGCTCCTGCTGCCACGCCCGCACGCATCGCCCTTTGTCTACCATCCCCCTCTCCAAACAATGCAGCTGCTGTACTAGTTAGAATCACTCCCTTACCCCAGTGCGCTTCAATGCCAGCTATTATAGGATTAGTTGCCGCAGCAACACCTGCATCTATGTCAAACTTTGCAAACGCCAACTCCACAAAGAATAATGAACCTATGGTTGCCAATACCACCATACCCAGTAACCTAAGCATCATGTAGTTACGCTCTTGTTCTAAATCCTTCAGCTCTAATATTTTTATGTTTTTTACTTTCATTTTTGTTTCTCCTTTTTTTGTTGATTTAATTGATTTATTCTTTTGTTTTGCTAACGCTAACGCCGCTATCTACTCCTAGTGGCATTAAATTTTTTATATGACGAAAATAACTTCCCGTCCCTGGCCAAAGACTCTTAAATGCTTCATACTCTTCATCTCTATTTAATATCACATACGCCTCTATCGCTGGCGCACCATATTCCAATAATTTTTTATTATCCTCACCGCCTTTTAAAACCTGCTTCTCGTAAAGTCTAGCAAATGCCAACTGCCTTGCTTCCATCCGCAAATCCTCTACCTCCACATGTCCTACATAATGCCTCATTAATCCATATAACCTCTCTTCTCCTTTCCTTTGTTCTTGTGCACTTAATCTCTGATCAACACAAAGAATTCCTATTGCCGCTAAAACCAGCAACAGTAGAATGTTCGTCAGCACCCCGCCCCTACCGTCACTATAGGCACTCATATCTACCTCCATCACGATTACTTACTTTCTTCTCCATACAATACAAAGCTATATCTTTCCCGCCGTTGCTAAACTTTCTATTTGCTATCATTTCCCTATACGCTGTAATAGCTTGCAGCCGATCTTGAGATTCTAGCGATCTTGCTAATCTTATTGACTCCTGACTGTCCTCAAACAGCTTTGCCATTTTTTTAACCCTCTTACGATGCGCTACACCTGACCACTGGGCTAAACTCATATCGTCATATTCCAACCAACTGCTCATTCTTCCACCTCTTTTTGTGCTTTAATAGTTGCGAATTTAGAATCGCGTTCAAACTTTTCTATTTCATTTATTGCTATCATTGCCTCTTCTTTAGTTACAGCTTCATTCAACGTATATATAGCTGTAGATCCCTTTTTAAATCTCCTCATTTGCATGATCTTTATTCCTCTCTGTTAAATTAAAAATTCACCCTAAGTTTTACATACCCCACTTGCGATACACTCTTACCTTGCCAAGCTCTTTCATACCCACCGCCCAATTCTGTAATATCTCCCGCAATAGTTACACTCACGCCAACTTCCATACTCTTTTGGTTAGTGCCTATTTTATGCTGCAAAATACTTTGATTAATTAAGCTCGATATTATTTGTTTGTTTCCCTTATTCCACACTCCATGTCTATAACGCGCTGTTATTTCTGGAATCAATGTACAAACTTTAGTGTCAAAAAATGTAGTTAGAGTTAGACCTGTTGTTAGACTTATATTTTGCGGTTTAGCAGTCTTAACTCTAATACCACTATCCTCATATCCCTTTAATGTGAACTTGCCATAAGATACGCCAAGACTTGGAGTAAGTATTAAATCTTCAGATAAGAAATAGTTGTAGTTAAGTGCTGTATTGGCACCCACTATAGTCGCTTTTCTTTTGCTCGTATCACCAGTTACTAATCTATCCTTAATTAAAGCCATGCCATACGAGGCATCAACATTAACAACTAAATAGTCATCAATGTTGCCGCTTCCATACAAGCTAACTAAATTACTCTCTACTGTGCTATTACCCAAGTTCAAAGCACTCTGGGAATATTTGCTCTTCGAACTACCTCTATTAAAGGCAACTCCTATCGTTGTATCTTCATCTAGCTTTGTATCAGCTCCAATACTTATTCCATGTAGCTTGCTTTTGTTTGCTATAGTAGAGTTTCTATTTTTGCTATTACCAAAAGAGCCCTTGATCCATAATCCGTAAGTGCTTTGTTCATCACCTGATGATAGGCCTGTGAAATAACTGCTTCTATTTAAGCTACCTAAACGATCATGTATCAAGTTTTGTACGTTTCTCAAACTTGAAGAGATCTGCTCATGTTGATGAACAATATTAGATGCTATCATTTCTGCTCTAGGCTTAAGTGCTACAACATCAAGCGTACCCTGGCTTGCATTATAGAATAAGAAAAAATGTGAGCGTCTAATACCAGTTGCATCATTGATCTTTGACAAAATCTCTTTTAGCTGCTCTTGACTTAAAACGCTTACATCAAGGCTTGCTATTACCGATAGATTCTCAGCTGTAAATGCTCCGCATGAACTACCATCGCTCTGCTGTCTTACCTGTAAGTCAATTAGCTCTATAGTCGGATCGATTTCTTGCAACACTTGTAGTACGTAAGCACCATTTGTTGTATTACTTAGCGCACTACCAAATGAATCATTATAAATTGCCTTAATACTACCACCCTTACCTTGGCGCAAGGCAAGAGCTACCCAATGACTATTGCCAAAATTTATTGGAATTAATGCCGAACCGCTTTGTTTTGCCTCAGTAACTGATGATACAATTATGTCTTTGACTAGCTCCCTGCTCTCAAATGGCAGCGCAGGTGCTATATAGGCATTATCTCCTGTTTTGAGCTTTAATATTCCTCTGATATCTTCATCGGCATACCAGTACCCACTTTGTACAAAATTACTAGGATTTACCTCTGCTTTTGCAAATTCACAGAACGATATTAAAGATATTGCTAGAACACTAATACTCTTGATTGTATTTTTCATAATTATGCCGCTCATACTAGTTGTAGATTGTAGTTATGAGCCTGGCACTGCTTCTCAATCAAAGCGCTGTACCTTGTACTTATCCAGTCTTTTACAAACTCACTGGGCGCTTGCAGTGTTAGAGATTTACTCTGCTTATCCTCTGACACATTTAATTTACTAAACCAATTCTTATCTATCGCCTCACCTTCATTACCAAATAACCTTATTAATTCGTTACGTATACGCCCCCAAACGCCATAAGACTCTTGAGAACTAGCAAGAGATTTAATAGAGATTTGCTTGGCTTCTTGTGGTTCAATATTAAATTGGAATTTATCAACTTCTACCCCATATACACTACGAATTTCATTTAGCAGTAATGTTTCTTGATTAGAACCCAAGTAAACATTCTTTTTCATTTGAAGTAGCACGTTGTTTCCTTTTAAGTACACCTCAAGAAGTGACGTTAGTATCTCATATGCCTTTTCTTTACTAAATATCGTTGCTATTCTCCTCCGAATTCTAGTCTCTGAATCAGTATTCCTATTGTCTTCTAAAGATGCTAAATATTCTTCTTGTATTAACTCTTGATTAGTACTTGTATTAGATTTTATTCTAAATGTTTCATTACTTGTTTTAACTGCATCTCTCATCTCATATGTTAAGGCTTTACTCATGTAGTTCATAAATACAGCTTTGCTTGGAAATGTATGATTTGGTAGCTTCCTAGTTAGTGATAGCAAGATCTCATTCATTGCTCTTGCTGAGAACTCACGACCACTAATTCCTCCTAGACTTTCAATGTCAGATTGAGATAATGGGTAAAAAAATGCAAATCCATATCTTTCCGTAGAAAAATTAGATCCACTAGATCTATTTTTTCTTATAGATATCTCTTTCTTACTTATATGTTCTTCAGTTTCTTCTGAAGTATCACAATGGGAATTTCCTAATACATCGTCGTGAAAAAAGTCACCATCAGTATTATCAGATGCACCTTCTTCGTTACCGACAATATATTGAGATTTTAAATTTAATAACTTAGGTAGATTAATCTTTAAGTGAAGCTCATTAGGAAAATTACGTCCATGTACAACTACAGTTCTAAATGAACGAATAACTATATCAGAAGAGTGCAATCTTAATGTTGCTTCTTGTAACTGCGAACGAGTAAATCGGAACTTTCTCTCAAAATAACTATATCCTTCACTAAACTCTTTGCCATTACCCTTGCGATATAAAAACCATAATTCAGATAATATAGTAATCGCCACCAGGTCCGGCTTACCGCTGTCATTCCTAATCGCTTTATACCACCAATTAGGTACTAGATTTCCTGAACCAAGAGTTGGTGTATTAACACGAGTATTTGTACTATTATTGCTTAATAGTACATTTTTTGTTATAGTCATCATACCTCCAGGTAAGTTTGTTCTTATCTAGGTAGTTTGGCCATCTAACGTAGTATGTTTCGATATATAGATACGTTAGGTGGCTTTTATTGAGTTTTACTTTTTATATTTCGGTTATACAATTAGTTTGATACACTCTATAAAACAGTTGTTAAACTCAATATTTTGTAATTTAATCTACATTTAGAGTAAATGTCAACACATTATTCAAAAAGTATTTTTATATTTGTTATTACTATAAATTAAGTGACACATGCACTAATCAAGGACAACATAAAGAGGTTGTTAAAAGAAAAAAATTGGAAGGTTGCCACAGTTGAAAATCAGCTGGGTTCAGGGCGTGTTATAACCAGTATTCTAAGGGGCAATTCTAAAAACCCAACAATAGAAGTATTACAATCTATCGCTAAAGCTTTTAACGTTGAAGTTCAAGACTTACTGAATGAACAAGATGCTAACGCTAGTGTAAATACTCAGCTTTTAAAAGATGCATGTAACATCGTTTTGATTGAAATAAGTAATATACCTCAAACATCTCTTCAGCCTTCTCTAAATACGATTTTTGGTTGGATTAAAGAAATATACCAATATTCAATACATATGAATAAATCTGAAATAGATCTAACCTTTGCTCAGTGGGTAATACAAAGAAATTTTAAAGCTTAATTAAAAGAACATATATTCCTAATTTCTTTATCTCTAAGATGCCCCTTGCTAAACATTTTTACATGTAATTTATAAAAATAGGAGCAGAATAATTGCTTATCTTCAGTGAATTTGATCATTGCTGACACCTTTGCTCCTTGCTTAAATAAACAACTTACGTTATCCATATACTTCATATTCTTATCGCCATATATATTATGGTAAACTTCTTTTGCTAACTTATAGATCGCTATGGCTTCATTATAGCTACCTAATGACGCCATAGCATCAGCTTTTGCTACTAAAGCTGGAGCTAAAAATATATCATTTGAATTTTCTATATTTCTATTATTTCTTTCCTTATCTTCTACTAATAATTCTACTGCTTCATCAGCGTGTCTAAGTGCTTCGTTTTTATAATTTAAACCCAACTCAGATCTTGATAATTCGGTCATGATGCGAGCCAACATTGCCATTGAGATTCCCTGTCCTTTTGTTTTGTTTTTTAAGTAAGGAAGAACTTTAGTGTGTAATAAAGTGTTTGATTCATTAAACTTTTCCATATAATTAAGTATAGAAGCATGCGTTACTAATTCTGGGAACATGAACAAATTTTTCTTAGAAACATCTACTCTTTGTCCCTGTGGCATAGAAATTTCTTGCTCCTTAAAGGATAAAATGATCATTCCTAATGCCTTTTCGTATTCTCCTTGAGCCAAGAGAATTCTTGATTTTATATGTTCAATAAACCCTGCACCAAAGTAAATCTTGGAATTTATGGATTTTAGAGATTCAGCATCTTTTATATAATTTATGGCCTCTTGAATTTCTCCTATAGAAGATTGAATTTGTGCTATATGAGAATATATATAGGCTCGTTGTTCATCGTTATCAGGTAAAGTCTCAGCTATTTTCTGAGCCTTCCGCATATACTTTAGAGCTAAATTTGGATCTTTATTAGCCACCGCAAACTCAAACCTTCCAACATAAGTTAAGTAATTACCATACACATATTTTTCCTTATCGCTACAAAACCTTAAGCTAATTTCCTGTGCTTCATTTTTGAACCAATCGACCATTTTTTTAGCATAATACGGTTGTCTTGATCCTATTAAATAATACCAAAGTAATTTTTCTCTTAGCTCCATAATTCTATGTACATTAACCTTATACATATCGGCATTGGTCAGCAGAAGCTCAATGTTACCTTCTAGAGTCTTATCTGAAGTAATAGTAGCTATTCTTGCCTCCTCTTCATCTGGTATTAACTTGTTAAATAAATTTAATATAGCTTCTATCTTGCTTCTATTGAATAAATCACCTGTGATATTGAGTAATTCTGCTTTAATAGAATCATGCATCCTAAATACTTGATTATTTCTATCCTCACTGATTTGTTCAATAAGACCAAATCTTATATTTTCATCTATGCTATCCGATAAAGTAACCACTGAGTCGTTAGAAATAAGATTTATTAAATTTCTTGATATCTTCTGGTTGTTTAAAAGAGCTATTTTATAAAGTACTTCCTTTGCTGGAACTGACATTTGAGTTAAAATTATTTTTAAATGTGTACGAATCTTATTGCCATGCCTTTTCATATCACTCATATATTGCTCAATAGTCATATGATTATTATTATAAAGATACACAGCGCTATGTCCTATAACATAAGGAGGATAGCCATATAGAGTTGTTGCTAATTCGTTTGCAAATTTGTTTGAAGAATTTTTCATGATCTTGTTAATCAAGATTTCAGAGTCTTGATTACTTAAGTAAGGTGCAGAAATTTTTTGTTCAAGATACTTTGCGTCCTGAGAGCATATAATTATATGTCCAGAGTGCCTCCATTCAATAAATTGTTTTATTTTTATATTCTCATTAACATGAAGATTGTCAAAAATTAGCAACCAATTGCTGACACGTTTTAAATAATTCATAAAACTTTCTTTGACCTTCTTTGGGTCATCAGATACATAACCACTACTATTTATACAAATTTTTTGATTTATTTCTTTTACAATTTCAACTAACTGCGGCACAAGGTCAATACTTCCGTCTATGAATACTATTAATTCATAATCTTGTTTATATTCACTAACATATTTTTTGGCCATCTCACTTTTTCCCATTCCAGAAATACCAGTGATCCCGACCGTACCTGTTGTAAGCAACTTTTCTCTTAACTCGAGAAGTTGCTTTTGATGATTAACAAAATAAAATACAGGTTCTTCATTATTTATTACTAATGCATTAGTAATGTTACTAACTAAACAAATACTGATTAACAACAAAAATTTTTTAGTCATGATTCGCCCTTGATCTTATAAAGTTGTGTATTTTTACTACTTTCTCTTGGTGCTGTTGGTTTGTACTACTCACCTCAGAAACTTGACTGCTATTAAGTTTTATTTCAATTTTTGTTTCCTTACCTACTGCACTTACTGAATAATCTAGCTTATGTAATTTTAGCACCGCAAATATTTGCCCGAAACTCAGAAGAAACAGATTACCAGTATCATTAAAATTTTCTCAGAGTAACGAATTACAAGATGCTTATCTAGCAGAAAACCATCTGTACTGATCATCATTGCATCCTCACTAAACTCTATCTTGATATATTTTAAATTCTCAGCATGTTTATTAAAATTTAGAATATTACAAAATAAGCTCATGGCTATTTGATTGAATAATTCTACTCTGAATGGTGTCAAGATTTTATTAGTGGAATTATTTATAATCAGCCTTAGATTCACATCATAAACTATGGTATATCCTTCAAAATAGCTTGTTATCTCTTGTATAATTGGAATTGGGTCGATTTCATGCCTACAATGATCTTTTATGGGATACGTCAAGATAGGTAGAGGTAGATAATCCCTATTTAAATCATCATTGTTTGTGGAATCTAGATAATTCACTGACTTCAAATGGCTATTTTTAAAAACATTATCTTTAGAAAACTGGTAACACCTAAGAATAAACTCGGTATCCTTTTCTTTCAATAAAGTATGAGCTTTTAGCTTCTCTTTGAGCTTAATAATTTCTTCTTGCAATTTACCCAGCTTTAAATTGTTGTTAAAGTTTCTTTTATACCTAAGAAGATTCAATATTATTACCAAAATGAGAAATAAACTCGAACACAATAGACAAAATATAATTTGCCTCTTGAATATCAGGTCTGTATTTTTAATGTACTCGGAGTTTTTATTAATTTGGCTGTAAACATCTACAATTCTTTGTGCAAATTGATACGGCACATGATAGCTATCGTTTATGTCTATAAAGGAATTATTACTTAGCACTTTCTCGTTATCAAGAAAAATAGCATAATCAAAGAATTCGTTAGAAACTTCATTTAATAATTCATATATATTTATAAAATATAATTCTGTATGCTGCTTTTCTCTTTTGTCCTTGATAAAAGATTTAGGAATAAAAACAGAGTTTTTAATATAATCGCTAATTAATGATGTCTGAATAGACTGAGTGACGGCGTAACTAATTTTATTTGACTGGGAAATCAAAATTATATTTTCTATGTGATCAATTATGAGATTTTTAACTAATTGTTGATAAACTTCAATGAGTAGCGCTTTTTGTTTCGCCGACTGTCGTGAAAGGTCTTGAAATACCAAAACATTAAAGGTCATTACAACGCAAATTAGTAAAGTTGCTAAAGAGAAAAAGCGCCACCTCTTCTCTTTAAAATACTCATTAAAAGTCTTATGAAAGCTAATACTGTGCATCGAAGAATTTCGGTTTTGATGCTATAGCATATGTTAAATTCTCTAATTCTTCTTGATTAGAGAATACCTCTGGATAATATCCACAATTTCTTACCGCAAAACCGTGCTTAGTTAGCTCTCTTTCTAAAGAATCTTTGTCGACGAGCTGAATTTCATTTGGCAAACTTACCTTTGCTTCTGGTGCTAAGTGCCATAAATTTCTAATTTTCCCTGGCCATTTTAATCCTTCAAGTTTTTGTTTATCATAAATAGGCTTTAAGTTTTTCCATTTATCTCTAAGCTGACTTGGTGAAGTTACGAAAATAATTCCACCAACTTTCAACGCGTGATAAATCTTACTAAGTGCTAAAGATATTTCCTGTGGGGTCAAGAATATAAGTACTCTTGATATCAAAATACCGTCAAAAGTATTCAATGGCAAATTTAATGCATTAGGAAAGTGACCACAACTAGTCTCCAAGTTTGTAAGGTAGTCCTTGGGGCAATTTTTTTTCAAACAATCTAAGTGCCTTTGATCTAGATCAATTGCTAAAACTTTTCCTCCACGTCTCAAAGCTTCAATAGAAGAATAGCCGTAGGACGTACCAATA
>JAAFHP010000002.1:36350-44710 GCA_013298405.1 Alphaproteobacteria bacterium
CAATATCTGCAAAATAACCTTGTGTTTTCTCCACTAGATCAAGAAATGAATTTAGTGCTGGGTTAGGCAAAGAGGACATTGAACCCATATTATTTATAGTTTTTATTTTCATAGTTTTTTAAAATCAGATATAAGCATTAAATTTTTATAGCATGCAGTAAAATACACTTGAAATATTAATAAATAATTAATTTTTCAACTTTTTCTGCTATTTTTAATTAATCTTTAACCTTTTACGTTTACTATTTGTAACTTTTTCACCCTTTAATTGAATTCGTTCTAAAAAATACTCTTATTTTTCTTCCTTTCTCCAATTCTCTAAATTTAGCTGCTCAATTCGAGAAAATTCTTTTTCGTTTGAAGTAACAAGAATTAAATTTTCTGCTTTGGCAATACCAGCTATCAAAATATCATATGCCCCTATTGGTTTACCTATTTTTTCTAAATTCTTTCTGATTCTCGCACTACTTATAGCCGCTTCTTCATCAAATGATAAAATTGTTATTGCCTCCATTAACTCCCCGAAAATAGTAAAGTATTGGTGTGAATGATCGAATTTCTTAAGCAATCCATAAGTGATTTCCATTTGAGTTATCGTAGAAGTGTATATTATTGAAGGTGATAGTGATTTAAGCTTCTGTACAGTGTTGGGCTCACCCTTCATAAAGTCACTAATTGTACAACTGTCTAGTAAATACATATTCTACCTAAAATAAACTTTTCTTTGATTCTATTATATCTTTGCGTAATTCTTTTATATCGGGGAAATCTTGTATACCCTCGAATTCTATAATTGACCTGGGCCACTGAGATTGTGTATGTTTTTTTAGCCAATCTCTGATTGCCTCTCTTACTATAGAATTTCTCTTTTTATGAAACTTTTCAGCATATTGAGAAAGTTGGTTTGCTAATTGATCTTCTATATATACATTAATATTCATATATACACCTCCTGATTGGTATAAACTTTAATATACCTACATTGTAACATGTTATATCATGATACACAAACAAGTAATTATTCACAATTTTGTGGATTATTTTCATATTTCTCGTGTTCTTTTGCTTGTTTCTCTTAGACTGCATTAGAATGCTAGTTTTCTAAGCAAAGATATGTTTGTAGTTAAACTGAGTACAGCTTTTTTCTATCAACCAATTATAGTTTTGTTGTACCCAATCTTTTACAAACTCACTCGGTGCTTGCAGAATTAGGGACTTATTCTGCTCATCCTCCTCTACCTTGAGTTTGCTAAACCAGCTTTTATCTATTGCCTCTCCATCTTCTCCTATGTATTTCTTTATCTCTTTCCTTATTTGATACCATGTTCCTTGTTGCTCTGTTTCGCCGATTATCTCTTTCTGTGGTTTGTTGACTGTTTCTTTCTTCGGAGTTTGTAACTCTATTCGCACTATCCTTCTTTCACTTCCACCTACTCCGTCATGAGTTGCCTTTACTTGAGATAGTAATATTTCTTTATCCATTAGGCTTAACTCTATCTCTTTGTTCAGCACCAAGATTAAAGTGTCGTCTTGTTCTTCATCTTCTATATCTTTTATTCTTTTTACTTTTCCTTCCTCAACTTCTGCCCCCATCCTAACTCCTACTCTTCTCATCCATTTTAGTGATGTCAGTATCTCATATGCCTTCTTCCTTTCAAATACTACTGCTATCTTCTTCCTTAAATGCCACTCAGCTCCTACCTCCAATGAACTCTCTATTTGGCTTAAGTACTTCTCTTGCAAAGACCATTCCCTCTCTTCCTCATTCCTGTTCACCCTTATCCTAAACGTTTCATTGCTTATCTTAACTTCATCTCTCATCTCATATGTTAGGACTTTACTCATGTAATTTGTAAATGCAATTTTGTTTGGAAATGTATGATTCCCTAACTTCTTACTTAATGACAGCAATATCTCGTTCATTGCGTTTAGACTAAACTCTCTTCCACTAATGCTTCTTAACTGGTCTCCATCCTCCTTAGTCAATGGATAGAAGTTCTCTAGCTTTTTAGGTGTAGCAAAGAGATAAGATTTTAATAGTGAGCCTATAGTTTTTTTCTCCTTTCTCTGCTCCTCTTTCTCTACTACAGTTCTATTCTTACTTTCTTTCCTCTCTTTACCTTCAAAAGAATTTTCATAAAAATTAGATTCCATAGATCTATTTTTAAAATCATTATTCTTATTACTTATATGATGGTAGCACTGGTGCAGAGATCGGATATTTGTTTTATTACTTACAGGTAAAACTCTTATATCAATGTTAGAATCAACGAAACAAGAATCAAAAAACTCCTTATTAAGAGAGATGTATAGACGATTAACTCTATTTCCTGAAGAAAGAAGAGTGTTCCCTACTCTTCTAGATAAAACCCCAAATTGCTCTAGTCTGACGAGAGCACGTCTAGTTCTATCTTTATTAAAAGAAAACTTATTTTGGAAATACTCATAAGAAAGACATAATTCATCACAATCAAAGTAAGGATTATGATCACCATAAATTTTAGATGTGCCGTTTCGAAACCAAGAAAGTACATCACCTAATATTGTTATTGACACTAAATCTGGATTATTATCGTTATCCTGAAAGCTCTTATACCATTCATGTGGTATTATGTTTCCGGGTATTATCCGTAAATCATTACCGATATATTGCTTTGTTGCAACACCAACAGTGGAAAGATGTATGTTATTCATAATTACCCCTTAAACAGGAGTAAAACCTTGACTAATGACCCAATTGGATATAGAATGGTACCACTATTTGAGGTTATTAATGGCCGGGAAGCAATTAAACTTCAAAAGAAGCATTGGGGTTAGATCGTAAAGTTTAACTCCATTTTTTATTTTAATTTACCTTTTATGTATTCTGTATTGTTATATATTTTCTCTAATAAATTATAATTTTTTTTCTTATTTTCTTGATGGTTAAAATATAAATGCAAGGCGTTTTTAATTAATTCTGACCTATTAACTCCTTTAGTTTCCATGTGTTCCTCCATTTGAATTGACAATTCAAGAGGAATTGAACAGGAAATTGTGATAGATTTAGACACGACAGAACACTCATATGTTATATTTACAATTTTAATAGTTACAGATATTTGTATTGAATGTCAATAGTTAGTATTGAAAACCAATAGCATATAATGAAAATTATTATAAATACTAAAAGGTAACAGGTGATCAATTGTATTGATATGTATATGTATATAAGTACATATACATATACATATACAAAGAAATACATATATAATTATATATTTATATATGTATATAATTACAGAACATAAGTTGAAGCGCTAAATTTAAGCCAAGAAGTATATATGTATGTACATATATACTTATGTATTGTAAAATGGATACACATATATACATAAATAAGTATTGTGAATGATAATTGTATTTGATAGATATATATATTTAAATAATAGTTATATACTGAATAACATAAATATCACATAAGTTATTATAATGAAAAAAACTAAAATATTGACAATAGCCAATAGAAAAGGTGGGGCCGGGAAGAGTACATGTGCTGCGCATATTGCTTTAGAAGCTGTAAGGAATAATTTAAAAACTATCCTAATAGACCTTGATCCTCAAAAAACCTTGGAATTATGGTGGAAAAAACGTGATGAAGAAAATCCTTACCTAACTGATACTGATCCTTCTAAATTAGAGGAAATAATAAAAAATTTGAACAAACACAATTTTGATCTATGTATTATTGATACACCTGGAGATACAAGCTTAAATGCCACTGCTGGTTTGCAAGTTGCTGATTGCGTATTAATTCCGTCAAAACCAACAGCGCCCGATCTCCAAGCTATTGGTCGTACAATAGCAACAATTAAAAACTTAAAAAAACCTTATATTTTTGTTATTACTCAGGCTGTAGCTAGGTCTAAATTGGCTATGCAGGGAGCGGCTGTGTTATCAGAATTTGGAATGGTTGCGCCTACTACTATCGGTAATAGAGTGGCTTATGCTAACGCAATGAATGCTGGAACATCAGCGGCAGCAGAGGATAAAGCTGCAATGGAAGAGATGAGTGAAATATGGAGCTTTATTAGTTCAAAGTTATTTAATATGGAGAGGGGGAATGAAAAAGAAAAAATTCGATTTGACGTCTGATATAGTAGAAGTTAATGCGGACACTGCAGATAGTGCTAGAGAGGAGCGGTCCGATAACAGGCAACTAAAAAATCAAAAAACAAATATCCATATGACTTTAGCGGTTGAAGTTACTGTTCGAAATGAGTACAAAGCATGGTGCGCAAAAAATAACTTACAAATGAGTGAAGCGTTCCTTAAAGCTTTTGATTTGCTAAAATTATATTACAAAAATTAATATATGTATATACATATATAATTATTACAGTATATCTGTATATAAGGAGTATGTAATTAAGCCATTTAACTTGAGAGGTTATTTGTATCAGATAGATGTATATACATAAACACAGATATATGTATATACATCTATCTAGGCGGGCGGTGACGGTAGCCCCATTTTTCTGGCAACTCGTTCCCTTTTTATTTTTGTAATTGTCACTTTATAAAAACCATTACGTGCTGCTTTTATCAGAGCGTCCTGCATTCTTGATCTAGAGATTTCTTGCATTATTTGTAAGTGTCGCACCTTTTTGGCAAGAATTATTCCTTCTAGCTGGCGCTTTTTATCAGGCAAAATTTTTGAGTAACTTTGTAGCTAATTCCTTAGGGGAGCCATCACCGTTTACATACTCGTAGAGAGTAGCTGTGGAGATATTAAGCCGTTTGGCTACGTCTTTTGCAACAGATGTGGGATCTTGCATAGCAGCCATGGCCATCTTAAGGGTAGAGAGATCCATTTTTCTAGGCCTGCCACCAAGACGCCCTCTGGCTCTTGCAGCGGCAAGACCAGCTTTGTGCGTTCTGCGATTAGCTCTCTTTCAAACTCTGCTAGGCTTGCAAATATTCCGAACACCAACTTCCCGTGAGGAGTCGATGTATCAATTTGTGCCCCTGTGCCCGTTAAGACCTTAAAGCCTATATTTTTGTTTTTTAACTCATCAACAGTAGTAATTAAGTGCTTAAGATTTCTTCCAAGTCGGTCAAGCTTCCATACAACCAGGGTATTACCCGGTTGGAGTGCTTTTAAACAAGCATTTAATCCAGGCCTATCATCAAACCTACCAGAAGCAAGGTCTTGGTAGAGTCTATCTTCATTGACTCCGGCAGAGAGGAGGGCGTCTCTTTGTAGATCAAGCACTTGGCTACCATCAGCCTTTGATACTCTCATATATCCTATTAATACTGACATATTTAGTACTATCTAATTAAATGGATTTTGAGGTTAGGTATATCAAGCTTAGCCCAAACTTTATCAGCTGTATACACAGGTAGCCCTAATTGTATAGCTGTAGCAAGACAGGCTCTATCACCTAGAGATAGACCTACATGTTTGGTAATAATTCTCAGTGAGGCTGCGATAAAAGATAAGGATTTATCAAAGTCAATTATGTTATGTACAAAAGGCTCTATAGATAATTTACAGTTTTCTTCATCAACATTCCCTAATATTTCATAAACCTTACTCGCAACCTCAGTAATATTAACACTAGACATAATAATACTGCCGATGAACGGTTCGATTTTATCAGCACCTTTTTCGCCATTGATCAAAGCAAGTAGTGCAGAGGCATCCAAAACTACTTTATTCATTTGCTGTCTCTTGTTTTCTTTCATTTATTAACTCGTCCACTAGACTTCTGTTACTTGGATTACGCTCCTTCAGCATCTTTCTAACTTTTTGTAAGGTAAACTTAACAGGAGAAATAATTACCTGATCGTTGTGTATATCAAATAACAATTCATCACCGTCTGAAATATTAAGAACCTTTTTACAGACGGATGGTATAGCTATTTTCCCACCTTTTGATACTTTGGCTTTAGCTAACATATATAACCTCTAATTAAATAATATAATCATTACAATTATAGTAGCTGAATAAACATATATATGTCAAACTAATATATAACATCTAATATACAAATAATCTTAATTATAAAATAGTATTTACACACAAGAAAAGATAAAATAACATATAAAAACTGACATAGAAAACTAGAATGAGTTGCTGAATAGGTTTTGATATGTTTAAGGGGGATGGATAGAGGAGTCTAGAAAACGAACGTTTTCTAGATAAAATATTTCTAATAAATATATTGTATAGTTGATATTGTGCAATAACTATTATACAATAATAACATTAACAATATTAATTAACGATATTACTATGAGAACATTAAGCATAAGCCTGCAAGAAAGTCTGTATGATCGATTAAAACATTCTATTCCATCTAAGAAGATTAGTCAGTTTGTGAGTAATGCGATATCTCATGAACTTGCCCGCAAAGAGGAGGAATTGACTCTGGCATATCACGAAGCTGAGAAAGCAAGCGACCGACAGGAATTATTAAATGAATGGGATTTGGCAGATGACTTCTATAAAAAATAAAGAAATAAAAAGAGGGGAGGTGTATTGGGTAAACCTTGATCCGACTGTAGGCACGGAGATTCAAAAAACTCGTCCTGCTATTGTATTATCCAATAACATTCAAAATAGGACTTCGAGTAGAGTTGTGGTAATACCAATTACTTCAAACACTGCTAAAGTTTTTCCCTTTGAAGCTAGAATCAATTTAAAGAAGCAAAGTGCAAAAGCCTTAACTGATCAAGTTAGAACAGTAGATAAATCCAGATTGGGTGATTGTATTTGTATGTTAACTAAAACTGAAATGGATGATATAGAAAAGGCAGTAAAATTAACACTAAGCTTAGATTAGGAAAAACGTCGCATTAAGATATGCGCGAGCGAGCGCATGAGTTTCGGTCATACGTAATAATAGTCTATTATGAGTGGCTCTGTAATAACGGTCTATTATAGATTGTGCAACACTTTAAAATAGACTGGATTTTAATGGTCTACGTAAAGTATACCTTAAATAGACTTTATATTGAACGCCATATACTTCTTCCAGGTGTTTACAACAAAAGGTTGTATATAACAACTTTTTATGATACCATACAAGAATTCTTAGTATAAAAGGTAAATTATGTCAGCAGTAGTGAAATTATCAGATAAGTTAATAGAACAAGCTAAACGTTATGCTAATATTGATAATAGATCGATACCTAAACAAATTGAGCATTGGTCTCGGATTGGGAAAATAGCTGAAGATAATCCAGATTTGCCCTGCAGCTTTATTAAAGACATACTGTTCGCTTTAGATGAAACATCTCATGGAAAAATTGAACAATACTCATTTGATAGCAAATGAATCATGCAAATTCTTCAAACTACTATTTTTAAAAAAGCAGTAAAAAAAATTACATACTAATCAAAAAATTTGTCTAGATAAAGCTGTTAAAGCTATTTTGTCTGATCCTTTGCTTGGCACAGAAAAAGTCGGGGATTTGTCTAGCGTACGTGTATATAAATTTCATATGATAGACCGCCTTACTCTTCTTGCTTATAAATATGATAAACAAAATTCCTCAATGATACTTTTAGCACTAGGGGTACATGAGAATTTCTATCGCGATTTGAAAACGCAATTAAATTAAGTGTTAATCTGTGTTCTATAAAAATATGTAATTGTTAATTGGAGTAGGGTGTTTTTTGCTCTTGTTGCATTTTGTTTTTTTGTTGAAGTACGCAAACAAAATAATATGGTAATGAATTGGATAAAAAATGTCTTGTATCTCTAGTACAATAATTTATCTTGAATACTGTACTATAATCATATATACTAATTTTATGACATAAATCATTAAATAAATGGAGGTAGTATTATGATAAATAAAAGTTTTTATTTAGGATTTATCTTGGCCATTGCCCTGTTTTCTCCTTATATTTTTAGTACTGATAATTTATATGAAAAAATCATACCAATTTTTGCTTATGATGGATATTTAAAAGTTACTCATAAACACCATTATCTTTATCATTATTAAAATACAGGTCTTCAAACTTATAACATCAATATCCACTTGTGTTTGATAAAGTAATGCAAAAAGCTCAATTGTATTATAACGATAATCAAAAGAGAAAGAACTGCAAAATCGGAGGTACAAAAAATCCGTAGTTGGTCTACAGTAATGATAATATTATCTTGAACCATTCTTGTCTCTGAAGCTGTAAGACAATTTTTCAAGTTGTTCAGTTAAAGAAAGGAATACAAAACTCAGAATCTAGACCTAAGAACTTGGTAGGTTGCTCATTTACAAATAAATCTTCAGTATTTATTAAATTGGGAAAAGAATCCGTATATTTTTCTTGAGATGAGTCAATGGATAGCATAGAAAGACATTT
>JAAFHP010000020.1 GCA_013298405.1 Alphaproteobacteria bacterium
TCTAAATATATCATTAGGATGATATTTAATACGGTATTGATCACAAGTGAATAAACCGTAATTTTTAATGGCGTTTTTGTATCAAAATTGGCATAAAATACAGGAGTTATTATTTTTGCTAAAATGAATGCTGGCAGCCCAATAGAAAAAGCCGCCAGAGCTTGTGAAGTTTTAATAGTATCACTACTAGTAAATTGCCCGTGCTCATATATAAGGTGAATTATTGGTTCTGACAAGGTAAAAAGGCCTACAAAAGCTGGAATAGATACTAAAAATCCACTTTTAATAGATTGGTTAAGAATAAAATTCGCTCTCTTTATATCTTGTTGCTTATATACTAATGATAATTCAGGAAGCAAAATAGTGCCAAAAGTAATCCCAATTAGTGCAAGTGGCAGTTGATATAGCCTATCTGCATAAGACAATATAGAAACAGCACCTGGTAAAAAACTTGCTATTGATTGCGAAATAAATAGGTTAAATTGCTGCGCACTTGAACTAACAGCAACTGGCGCCATATTTTTAACCATTGTAGTTACCTCTTTATCCCTAAGAGAGAATATAAAAGGAAACGCTAGATTAGCTTTTCGTAGGTAATAATACATAAATAGCATTTGTAAAATACCCGCAATAAGCAACGAGTAAGCTACGCTATAATGAGCAGTATATTTTTCCTCTAATAAGTACGTAAAAGCTATAACTGAAATATTCATGATTACCGGTGAGAATGCAAAGGCCGCAAATCTTTTAACTGTATTTAATATTCCACCAAACAAAGCCACCACAGAAATAAAAATCAAATATGGGGTAGTAATCCGACATAAGACAACTGCTAAGCTAAATTTTTCTTCTTGCAAATAAAAGCCTGGTGCTAGAATTAGCAATAAATATGGCATAATTAGCTCAGAAATTGCTGTCATCGCTATCAATGACAGCAATAATAATGAGAATATTTTCCCACTAAATTGCCTTGCTTCATCATTATTAACAACTAATCGGTGAGTGAACATTGGAACAAATGCCGCTGACATTGCACCTTCACCAAAAATTCTTCTAAAAAGATTTGGAAATTTAAGCGCTACATTCACACAGTCAGCTATCTGACTTGTGCCAAAAGTCAGCGCTATAAAAAACTCTCTAGCAAAGCCAAATAATCTTGATAGAAGGGTAATAGCAGCAACAATAATTCCAGATCTTAAAAGCATAAATTAACTTATTTTTTAGCCGCTCTTTGTATCGCTTCATCGATAATTTTTAATGCACTAGACGCATTCTCCCATCCTGTTACTTTCACCCATTTTCCTTTTTCAAGCTCTTTGTATCTTTCAAAAAAATGAGTTATTCTTTGCAGAATAATTTCCGGCACATCATCAATATCTTTAACTTTATCATATGATATATCAAGCTTTGATATTGGCACCGCTAGAATTTTCTCATCTTTACCTGACTCATCCTCCATCATTAACACGGCCACAGGTCTTACTTTTATAACCGCTCCAGGAATAATTGGATATTGAGCTAGAACCAAAACATCAGCTGGGTCTCCGTCTTCTGATAAGGTATGTGGAATAAAGCCATAATTACATGGATATGACATCGAAACTTGCATAAATCTATCTACCATTATCGCACCAGCATCCTTGTCAAATTCATACTTTACTGGATTATCATTCATAGGTATTTCAATAATGACATTAAATTCCCCATCTTTTGCTTTCGCTGAGATTTTATCTATAAACATTCATAAGCTCCTAAATTATCTTAACACTATTTTGTATTCATCCAAACTTATTGCTGGTATACTAGGGCCCAGCAAAATTACAGTGCATTTTATCTGGATTATATATTTTTTCAAAGATAAAAAATTTTTAATAAAATATTAAGTACATACTAAATGAATATTGCATATAAAGCCATACTCCTTGCTGCAGTATATCTAGTTCTATTTAATCTACCAATAGCGCTATTTAAAGCATCAATTGTTGATATTTGTGCTTTTCAAATGATAATCGAAAATCTGGTTATATTGTCATCAACAACTATAATATTCTTATTAATTTTATCCATTCCATACATCAGCAATATAATCCTAGTGGTATTATTTATCATTGGAGGAGTTTCCAATTATTTCATTTTCAGCTTCAAAAAAACTTTTGATACTGGAGTACTCATAGATATCCTATCTGTTGAAAGTAAACTCACATCAGAATTTATAGACCTTTATCTCATATTATCAATTTTTTTGTCAGCACTAATAGTAATACTGATTTTATATAAATTACCAACAAAACCAACAACCTATTTTAAAAGAATACTACTATTTATAATCTGTATTATCACCACCCTATCAGGCAGCGATTTCAAAGATAAAAAACTCAACTCCATCTTGTCAGGATATTTACCTTTCAATCTTTTCTATAGCACATATGAATTTGTAACACAGTACAAATCCCAACTAAAAATGCATCACGAAAAAACTGACCTCGGTAATTTATTTCACTTTCAATATCGAAATTCTGATGAGCCAATCTCAGTAATATTAATTATTGGTGAATCAATGAGAGGGTCAATCCTTGATCAGAGCATGCTTAAGCCGATATATGATATAATGCCTTTTACAAAAGCATCTCATAATACTGTTAAATTCTATAATGCATTTAGCTCTGGTATTTCTACCAAAATATCAATACCATATATGCTAACCAGAGCAGTTCCACCAAACTTTGAGCAAGCAACTGGTGAACAGAGTATTATCTCTGTATATAAAAAATTAGGCTTTGCCACTTCTTGGATTGGCAATCAAGGTTTATTTGGAATTGCTGAAAATACCTTCGCTTCTATTGCATTAGAAGCTGATTATCACATTATTCAACGTGATTTAAATAAGTATGCACATAAAACAGATAAGAATCTGGACGCACTTTTAATACCATTTGTTGAGAAAAGAATTATTGAGACCAAAAATCAAAATCACTTTATGGTCATTCACTTACTGGGTAGTCATTGGAATTTTAAAAATAGATATCCGGCCAATAGTGACTTTGAACGTTATAAACCTATTTGTAACTCAAGTTCACCGTCGCTATGTTCAAAGGATGAACTTATAAGCACGTATAAAAACACAATACTATACTCTGATTATATATTAAACCAGATCATCACTAAGCTAAAAGATCAAAATAGCATCGTTATCTTTGCATCGGATCACGCATTTTCTTTTAATAATTTCCTAGGTAACTCTTATACTGATACCCCTGATACAGAAAACACTCATATAGCAATGTTTATGTGGTTTTCAGATAAATTTAAACGCAAGCATTCAGATTATTTTAAAAATGCTCAAGACAAAGAACATAAGACTATCTCGCATGATTATATATTTCATTCACTCCTAGATTGCATCGGAGTAAAGTCAAATATTATCAACCACAAGCTCAGCCTGTGCAGGAAATAGCTGAGGTTTTGTAGGGAAACGACAGCCCCCCACTCTAAGCGCCAAAGTCATTCCGCGCTTGTCAGCATCCATTAATTCTACTATCAAAGAACAGCTACAAATTAATTGTTCTTTTATCCACTGCTAGCGCCGCTTCTTTTATTGCTTCATTTAATGTTGGGTGAGCATGACATGTTCTTGCAATATCTTCAGCAGATCCACCAAATTCCATAAAGGCTACAACTTCTGCAATTAAAGAACCAGCATCTGGTCCAATAATATGCGCACCAAGAACTCTGTCTGTCTTTGCACAAGTAAGGAGCTTCACCATACCATCAGTATCACCGACACTTCTAGCTCTAGAGTTAGCTAAAAATGGGAATTTACCAACCTTGTACTCAACGCTAGCCTTCTTAAGGTCCTCTTCTGTATCACCTACTGAAGCAACCTCTGGGTGAGTATAGACTACTCCTGGTATTAACTTGTAATTGACGTGCCCTGCCTGATTGCACATCATCTCCACTGCTGCAACCGCTTCTTCTTCAGCTTTATGAGCAAGCATTGCGCCAGGAATCACATCACCAATTGCATAAATACTAGGCTCGCTTGTTTGAAATTTATCGTTGACATTGATTCTACCACGATCATCAACAATAATACCGACATTACCCAGCCCAAGGCCTTCAGTATTAGGCTTTCTGCCCACTGAAACTAACACAACATCACAAGAAAGATTTGTCTGCTTTGAACCACTAACATCAGAAACCGTCAATTCTACTTTTCCTAATTTGGTTTGAGCTTTTAACACTTTAGTGCTGAGCATAAAGTTAAAGCCTTGTTTTTCTAGAATTTTATGGAAAGATTTACCTATTTCTTGATCAAGAGCTGGCACAATTCGATCAGCAAATTCAATCACTGTCACTTTACTTCCAAGCCTTTTCCACACAGAACCAAGCTCAAGACCGATATACCCTCCTCCAATAACAACTAGTTCTTTAGGTACTTTAGGTAAGGATAGAGCACCGGTAGATGAAACAATTTGTTTCTCATCTACTTTTATCCCTGGAATATCAAGAACTTCAGAACCTGTCGCAATAAGAATTCTCTTGGCTTTAACTTTTTCAGATTTTGAACCATCTGTTACTTCAACCGTATTTGGATCAAGAATTGTCCCCGTACCCATTAGTCTTATGATTTTATTTTTTGCAAATAGAAGGTCTATACCTTTACACAAATCCGAGACTACTTGTTCTTTTTTCTTAAGCATCTTAGCAAGATCTAGCTTAACGCTTGCCTCTATTCCAATTTCTTTAAAATGCTCCTTGGCATCGTAATATTTTTCAGAATAACTCAAGAGTGATTTAGATGGTATACAACCAACATTTAAACATGTGCCACCAAGTGTCTTTCTTTTCTCAACACAAGCAACCTTTAAGCCAAGTTGAGCTGCTCTTATTGCCCCCGTATAACCACCAGGCCCTGCCCCAATCACTACCAAATCAAATTCTTGCATAAAATCTCTCTACTCAAAATCTTTAATAGAAATTCAACCGCCGATAATAACATAGCTTTTAGCGCCCACACAAGTAAAAGCAACTCATATACTAAATAAAAAACCTATTTAATCATGTTCTGCTTTGTTTACACCCTCTTCTTGGTAGCTCGATGCTCCCATGATTCTTGGCTATATTTTGTACCATCTCTCTCTTTTTCAATGAGGCGCATAATAATCTTGTGATAGTTTTATGCTATTCTTCTTTTTAGAAGCAATAAGGCTGATTAGATTCACTTTATCCACAAAGGGTGTATCATTTTCTGCTAACTTGAGCTTTTTATACATTGCCTTATTAATTGAATATTTTACACAATCATGCATAACATTAGATTGTCCTAAGTCTTTTAACATCTTCATAAAAGATAAAATATTATCACGCTCAAGTTCTATTTCTTCCATATCAGTAATTACTTCACTAAAGCCTGCATGAGACAGTAATGCAGGAACCTGCTTAAGTGTAATAAAAGGAATGATATGAGGTGTATGAGTTTTGATATATTCTGATTCTAGCTCGAATAATTTCATTCTTAAACTATGCAAACTTCTCTCGCCAGGAAAATTTGCAGCAAATATCCCTTCTTCATCAATCGCTGATGAAATTATTTCCAGAAGTTTTTGTACATCATCTACCCAATGAATAAAAAAAGGCATGATTATTAAATCAAACCCAGCTTTGTGGATTGTAGTAATATCATCTAGTTCTATTGAGGTAATATTACTTGACCTATAACTTGCCCTTAAGTGATGGGTCAAATACTCATGTAACAACGGATTGATTAGTAAAATATTTTTAAATTGCCTATTTATTTGCGACAACCTGGCCAATTGATCATCGATTATAAATTTAATAAACTCTGAATTGTTTAAACCAATATGATGCTGACGATTACGGTTGTGGATAAGTAAATTTTTATTAAACATCAGCGCTTAACTTTTGCTCTAAATAAGTCATTACTTTTGAGTTTTCCTACCCTGACTTGTACATTAACCTTATTCATACTGACGTAACGTTCTCTTAAATTCTTCAGTTCTGGATTTACAGATTTTTTTGGAATAAACTCAGAACTATAGGCAAACTTCTTCAGATCCTGCTTATAATCCGGCATTTTATTATTTATTCTACTGACACTACTGCTATACACCACCGCTCTTGCTCTTGTTGCAGAATGATATTCCCCTACCGCCTTACTCCAGTTTCCTAAACGATTATAATGACTTAGAAGCAGCTCTGCCGCATAAGCAATATTTTGACGAGGTGAAAAAGCTTGATCTAGGGTAGAAAAAGCCTTGGGATGATGCTTTAAATTTATTTGCATACAACCTACATCAATACTTGATTTACCTAATGCCATTTGATCTTTTACAAATCTAATTGCATCCTTTTTTGTTTTAAAATGGAATCCCTTACCCTCAACGTTAATTGTCCATGGCCACACTACTCCGATATTATGTCTAGTATGAGATTTTTTGGTCTCTTGCAGTGAAATTGAATATAGTATGTCCTTTGGAAGATTGTATCTGTTTTCAAAATAAGAAAACATACTTGAACATTTTCTTGACTCCATTATCTCTCGGTCTAAGCTAGCAAAAGCTATATCTGAGGCGCAAACTACTAGGAGCAAAATGTATAATCTGAGCTGCAATACCATATTATGTAACATCACATAAATGTTTATTATCAAAATAGATTATAATAATATGCTAAAGTATTAATTGCAAGTTAACTGTACAACAAAATGCCCCTAGAAGTCGAAACACTTTTTATACCTAATTCCACAATCAGAGTTAAAGTAAAGCCGGGCGCAAAGGAGAATTCTATTAATGGATTTGTTGAAATCAATGGTGATAGTTACTTAAAGATCTCAATCAAACAAGCACCTGAAAAAGGAAAAGCAAATGATGAAATAATCAAATTTTTATCTTCTGTAGCTAAAGTTCCAAAATCAAGGATTCAAATAGTTTCTGGTCAAAAAACGCAATATAAAATTATAAAAATTTTATCTTAAATCTACTTGTGCCTATTTAAATTTTGCCTATCACACACTATATAAAGTTACAAGATAAAATAATTTATTTGGAAAGATCATGACTACTGAAACAAAAAAATTTGATGCCGAAGTTGGTAAAGTTCTAAAACTAATGATTCATTCTCTTTATACCAACAAAGATATTTTCTTACGTGAATTAATTTCAAACAGCTCTGACGCATGTGACAAACTAAGATATTTAAGCCAAACAGATGCACAGCTTTTAGACGGCACCTCAGATCATAAAATAGTTATCTCGTTGGATAAAGACAAAAGAACCGTCACAGTTAGAGACACTGGCATTGGAATGGACAAACAGGACTTAACAGAAAATCTTGGTACTATAGCAAGCTCAGGTACTCAAAAATTTCTTGATCAGCTTACAGGCGACAGTAAAAAGGACAGTCATTTGATTGGTCAGTTTGGTGTTGGATTCTACTCTTGCTTTATGATTGCTGATACAATTACTGTTACCTCAAGAAAAGCAGGACAAAATAAAGTATATACTTGGTACTCAGATGGACAAGGTGAGTATACAGTGTCTGATACTGAGAGCGACTTTTCTAGAGGAACTGAAGTTGTACTATACATTAAAAAAGATGAAGATAGCTTCTTAGATCACTTCAGAATCAAACACATAATTAAAAGCTACTCTGACCATATTGCAGTTCCGATATATTTTATTGATCAAAATGGTCATGAAACACAAGTAAATTCTTCATCAGCAATCTGGACTAGGTCAAAGTCTGATATTACCGAAGAACAATATAAAGAATTTTATAAAAGCGTCTCTCACGCAGTCGACGAACCGTGGCTTACTATTCATAACAAAAACGAAGGAGCTTTGGAGTACACCAATCTTCTTTTTATTCCAAGTACAAAAACCTTTGACTTATTTCATCCTGATCGTAAATGCCGCGTAAAATTATACATTAAAAGAGTGTTTATTGCCGATGAGAATGTCGATTTAGTACCACAATATTTGCGATTCCTAAGAGGCGTAGTGGATTCAGATGATTTACCATTAAATGTCAGTAGGGAAACCCTGCAACATAATGCTACTCTTGATAAAATCAAAAAATCCATTACTAAGAAAGTGCTCGTCGAACTAAAAAAACAAAAAGAAGCAGATTTTGATAAATATCAGGAATTTTGGAGTAACTTTGGTGGCGTTTTGAAAGAAGGACTTTGTGAAATTACTAGCGACCATGAAAAGCTATTAGAAGTATGTATCTTCAGGAGTGCACTACATAATAAAATGATTAGTTTAGATCAATATCTAGAATCCTGTAAAGATGACGAAAAAACTGTATATTACTTGAGTGGTGATGATCCAGAAAAGCTACGTAACAACCCACAAATCGAAGGTTTTTTAAACAAAGGTATTGATGTATTGCTCTTTACTGACACAGTCGATGATTTTTGGGTCAATGTAAATGGCAGATATAAAGAAGCTGAATTCAAATCAGTGACCAGAAGTGACATTGACCTTGAAGAACATGACAATATCGAAGATAAAAAAAATACTGATACCACACAAAAAGAAGATGATAAATCTCAAAGCCATAAAGAACTAACACAATTCTTTAAAGAAACCTTAGGGGACTTGGTAAAAGATGTTAAAATATCAAAAAAGCTTACCTCTAGTCCTGCATGCCTAGCTGTCGCAGATGGAGCAATGGATATAAGAATGGAAAGATTTTTGATAGAACAAAAACAACTGGCAAGATCCAGCGCAAAGATTCTTGAAATTAATCCAAATCATCATTTAGTCAAAATAATAGATGCTGCTACTTCAAATAAGTTCCCAACTGACGAATATAAAGATTTGGTGCATTTATTATACGACCAAGCATGCATCATCGAAGGTGAACCAGTATCAGATGCTGGGGCATTCTCTAAGAGATTTAATAAAATTCTCGAAAAAGTAAATATAGAGTAATGTATTTGCAGAATTTGTGGCTATACTTTAATACGTAAAGGGTAGCCATAGATTTTAATACTAAAATACTCCAATTGGAAACTTATATCAGCAAAATATAATTGTCAACTGGCCTTGTCTTAAAATACAATCAATAGTAGAGCTGACTGGTCCGTTTGCATGTTCTTTTAATAACTAATATAGCTTCTGTTATTTTTAGTTAAGTTCTATTTGTTCATTATACAACAAAATAAGGAGGAAGTTATGTCCAAGGCAAAATCATTTTGGGAAAAGTTATTCGGGTGTTGTTCAGGAAGAGAGAAGGAAAGAGCATATGTTGGTGAAGAAAATGATGATGAAACAGGGAAAGAAACTGATCATAAACAAAGAGAACTACCTCCACAAGATTTAGATAAGGAGTACGAAGAAGCAGAACCAGGAGGAGTTGCCGGAGATGTTGCATCACGAGCAGATGGCGTGGGACAAGATGAAGACAGTGACTATTACCATGTTCAAGTAACTGGAGAGAGCCAAGAATAAAAAATATAAATTGAAAAAATAATATTATTTAGATTTCAAGTAATATAAAACTCTGCTACAATCCTGGCTTATAAATTTTATAGCCAGGATTGTTTTATCAGAGTTTATGAAAATACGCTTCTTTCTTCTATTATTTATAAATTTATATGCCTTTATATCAACTGCTCAAGTTGAACTCAAAGACAAAGTCAATATCGCTACCAAAGAATACCTCTCTTCTAGATTTATGAATGGGGTTTATCTTTTTTGCGACGATTCAAACATCATTGATCAAGGCGCAAAAGGCTTGTATTCAAAGGAAACAAACACTCTACTTGAACCTGATCAACCTATGCCTATAGCATCAGCTACAAAAACAATAACTGCTGCTGCTATTTTAAAATTACGAGATAAGGGGCTACTTGATATTAACGACACTATAGCCAAACACTTAGACAGTAAGAGTGCTATATGGAGTAACGGAGTTCCAACTTGGGCTAATAAAGTGACCATTCATAATCTTCTGACTCACAGAAGCGGTCTGCCTGAGTATTTTATGGCAGCTAAAATTGATATAACAAAATCACATGAACAAATAAATAAAGATATTGCTAATTTTGCAGCTTCAAAGACTTTGGCTTTTGAGCCTGGTTTTAAGCATGATTACTGCAATACTAACTACGTTCTTCTTGGACTGATTATAGAGAAAATTTCAGGTAAGAAACTTGCTGATTTTTATCAAGAAGAGTTTTTTACCCCTCTAGGAATGAAGGATACAAAGCTAATCACTCTTGAAGAAGCGGTAAGTCACCAAGTTAACCCTGGATCAATAGATTATCCTATTCGTTACTTCGTTACCCCAACGGACGGTGAGCCATCCTTTAATTTAGCTAAATCTGAGTTTATTATGACTCCGTATGCTGACGGAGGGGTAGCATCAACAACCAAGGACCTTATAACTTGGCACAAGGCACTACATTCGGGCAAAGTCTTGTCAAAAGATTCCTTTGATCTTATGATTACTAAGCATTATGAAGCTCCAAGCAAGGAGGCAAATGTTAAGAATTATGTCGGATACGGAATGTATATCACTGAAATGGAAGATAGCACCGTAATATATCATCACGCTGGCAACGTGCTAGCTATTAGGTGTGAATCAGGTTACATACCTTCCAAACACTTATATTTTGCTGTGCTTAGTAATGTGATGAATTACATACCTAAAGAAATGAAAGATAAAATTGATACTTCTAAGCCTGAAAATCAGCTAGATATAAGTCACTTTACCAAGCACATATTTAACTCTATTAAGTAACTATCTTGTCTAAATTAATACTTGGCCTTGAATCTAGTTGTGATGACACTGCAGCAGCAATTATTTCATCTGAACCACATATTTTATCAAGCATAGTAATATCTCAAAATTTGGAACATGAGGCTTTTAAAGGGGTAGTACCTGAAATTGCTGCAAGATCGCACCTTACTAATATCAAAACAGCTATAGATCGGTGCTTAAGCGAAGCTAATGTTAAGTTAGACCAAATAGATGCTATAGCTGCTACTTGTGGCCCTGGCTTAATTGGAGGAGTGATAGTTGGATCAATGTTTGGTAAGGCCATAGCTAGCTCTATAAAAAAACCATTCATTGCTGTAAATCACCTTGAAGGACACGCTCTTACAGCAAGACTAACCGACCAAGTAGAGTATCCTTATTTGCTACTCCTCATAAGCGGTGGACATTGCCAATTTGTAGCAGTTGAGGCTCTTGGAAAATATAAAATTTTAGGCACAACATTGGACGATGCAGTTGGCGAAGCTTTCGATAAGGTAGCCAAAATGATGGATTTACCCTTTCCAGGAGGGCCGATTATAGAAAAATATGCCGCCCAGGGCAATCAGGATAAATATCACTTCCCACGCCCTTTAATTAATCAGGCTAACTGCGACATGTCATTTTCTGGTCTTAAAACAGCTGTGCGCACACAAATACTGAACATTGGACTTCTTAGCGAAGAGAATAAACGTGATATTGCTGCAAGCTTTCAATTAGCTGTTTGTGACGTCCTTGAAAAAAAGACTATGCATGCTATCGCTAAGTACCAGCAAACATACAATGGCAAAACAATTGTTGTGTCTGGAGGAGCTGCAGCTAACATACAAATTCGCAACAGATTAACTATTTTATCCAAGAAATTTGAATATAATTTTGTTGCACCTCCGCTAAAACTATGTACTGATAACGCTGCTATGATTGCTTTTGCTGGACTTGAGAAGTTGAGTGCTGGTATAATGAATGATATGAGTTTTAAGCCAAGAGCCCGTTGGGGCTTGGATGATTTGTAATTATTATTAAATATTTTATCATGTCTGGATTTGAACTAAACAAGATCGTCGCCGCTATTTTGCTTGCTAGCTTGATCGCAATGATAGTAGGTTTAATTGCGCATACTATTTATAAACCTAAATTAGATATAGCTCAAAGGGGTTACAAAATTGAAGTTACCGAGGGCAACCCAGCTCAAGATAGTTCAAAACCAGAAGAGCCAGTAGACATTAAAAAACTTATGGCAAGCGCAAATGCTACAGAAGGCGAAAAAATTGCCAAAAAATGTACTACTTGTCACGCTCTAGAACAAGGTGGAGCCAATAAAATTGGTCCTCACCTGTGGAAAATACATGGCGCGCCTAAAGGAAAAGCAGAAGGATTTACGTACTCAAAAGCTATGGCATCCGCTGGTGGTGTTTGGGACGATGAGAGCTTATATCACTTTATTAACAAGCCAAGCAAGTTTGTTCCAGGCACAAAAATGACTTTTGCAGGACTCAGCAAACCCCAAGACATTGCTAATGTTATTGCCTTTTTAAAAGCTGAGTAATCAGGTTTTATCAATATCTTAAGATTATGAAAAAGTATGACAATTACTCCCGTTGAAATTTGGTTTGCTATAGGAATTATTTTGATTCTAATGGAATTTACAACTATTCCTGGAATAGGTTTTTTATTTCTTGGCCTTGGAGCTATTACCAGTTCCATCATAATGTTTATTTACCCTTCTATAATTGACTATCAGCTGGCATCTCTTGGTTTCAGCGCTCTAATTTGGTTTTTACTGCTCTGGTGGCCACTAAAAATATACGTATACAAACATACCAAAAGCAATAATAGAGATTATTTTGACCTAGTTGGAATGGAAGTTGAAGTTGCATTTGACAAGATTAAACCTGGTGAAATAGGTAAAGTGTTTTGGTCTGGCACCACAATGAACGCTCGCTTGCATAACAACCAAGAAGCAAATGTTGGAGATAAAATTTATGTTATAAAAGTAATGGGCAATACATTAATTTGCAGTAAGAGTAAAAACGATATACATTAATTGGCTTTTTTGATACTGCTCTAATAGTGATATTTCTCCATAACTTGGCAACTTATTTTTGCTAAATTTAACGGTAAATATAGCAAACTCTCTACCTACCAAATTTATTCGTGATAGACTAAAATAACTGTTGAATAAAATTGATAATAGAATTATATTACATCTCCATTGTTTATATATGAGACAAAACAGTTAATGGGCGAACATAAATCTACTCATGATAGGATTATTGCTGATGGGGGCTATAAGCGTCAATTAAAGGATAGACATGTTCAACTAATCACTCTAGGCGGAATAATTGGCTCTGGGTATTTTCTTGGCACAGGGGAAATTATAAATCAAGTTGGCCCTTCGGTGTTCTTAGCGTATATTTTTGGCGGATTGGTAGTTTATTTAACCATGCTTTGTATGGGAGAACTTGCTGTTGCAATACCAATTTCTGGATCTTTTGTAACATACACAGCAGACTTTATATCACCCTCGGTTGCCTGTGGCGTTGGTTGGTCATATTGGATTAGTTGGATAGCATATATTCCTGCTGAATGTATTGCCGGCGGGATCATTATGGAGTATTTCACTGGCATAAGTGGTCATGCATGGGCTGTATTATTTGGCCTGTTTATTACTTATGTCAACGTCACCAAGGTAAGCATGTTCGGTGAAATTGAGTTTTGGCTTGCAATAGTAAAAATATTAGCTTTAATGGCCTTTGTCGTGATAGCGATATTAATATTTTTTGGGATTATCCACGGATCACAACCTCAAGAAATAATAGGAACAAAGTACATACTTGACCAAGGCGGATTATTTCCTAACGGAATCTCTCCACTGCTAACAGCAATGATTCTGTTATTAGTGAATTATCAAGGCTCAGAGATAATAGGACTAGCTGCTGGAGAGTCAGTAAATCCAGCAAAAATGATCCCTCATGCGATAAGAAATGTTACTTTAAGAATATTATTTGTCTATATAATTCCGGTTTTTTGTCTTGTGCTTATTTTTCCATGGCAGCAAGCTAATTTAGACAACCCAGTTTTTGCCGACGCACTTAATCACTATGGCTTACGTTGGGCTGGAACTGTGACAAGCATAGTTACAATTACAGCGACCTTATCATGTTCAAACTCAGGATTATATGGCATTGTAAGATCTCTTAACGCACTAGCACGAGGTGGAATGGCCCCACATAAATTCAGCGTGTTAAACCACAATGCAGTCCCACAAAATGCCGTGATTTTTACTCTGATAGCTATATGGAGTGTTTTAGCTTTTGGCTATTTCTTTGGTCAATCAATGGTATATGTAGCACTGCTTTTAGTTTCTGGTTTTACTGGAATGTTAGCATGGATTTGCATATGCTGGGCTCAAATTAAATTCCGCCGTCGCCTTCATAGAGCTGGTTACAGTAATAAGGATTTACAATTTAAAACTCCTTGGCACCCATATACAGGTATTCTAGCAATAGTTCTTATGGTATTATGTATGGTGTTTTTACTGTTCCATGAGGATTTTGTTTATAAAATAGCTTTTGTAATAGGTCTTGCAAGCTTTGTAGTTCCAGGGCTTATATATAAAATCAATAAAAGACGAACGAATTTTATAAAGAAAGAAGACCCCAACAAGCCGTTGAAATTCAAAGATTTGTTTCCAAGTAAGCATTCATAAATTTGATATTGAAATAATTTACAAATATCAACACGGTAGATTTTGCTACCTCACCTTGTTTTTGTGTATAAGAAGATCTATTCTTTTACTTATGACCTAAGATCAAGCCCTGGATTGTAAAAGTTCATCAAATCGCTGTTCCAAAATTGATAATATAGGATTCATTAGGAAACAAAGAAAAAATGGGGCAAACTAGATAAAATAATGGTCAAGATAAGACTGTGAAAGACAGCATATAAAGGCAGACAACGACATTGACAAGTTGTGTAAGTTCAATTGATTGCAATGATAGTGTTATTATAAAAGGAAAAATGACCGCGAGGCCACCAGGATATTGCTTTTAATTAAGATAGCCAAGAGAAATAATCTAGACAATATTTACTATCTTATGTGTTCTTTTTGTTAAGAACTGCACCCTACCTTCAGCCATAGCAAACAACGTATGATCTGTCCCAAGTCCAACATTTTTTCCTGGGCGAATTTTAGTCCCCCTTTGACGAACAATGATATTACCAGCGATAACTGCCTGCCCATCTCCAATTTTGGTACCAAGTCTACGACCCGCAGAGTCACGACCATTCCTAGAACTACCACCAGCTTTTTTGGTTGCCATCTTTGCCTACCTATTTTTTTACTATATCTAAAATTTTCAGTTCAGTGAGCGTTTGTCTATGCCCAGTTTTACGACGATAATTTTGTCTTCTTTTTTTCTTGAAAATTATAATTTTATCATCTCTGAAATGCTTAACGATCTCAGCAGTAACGCTTGCGCCTTTAACAACAGGAGTCCCAATAAAAGAGGCTTTTGATGATTCCCCCAGCATAAGCACTTGATCTAATTCAATTTTGCTCCCTAAAGCACCTTCAATTTTTTCAACTTTGATAATGCTGTTTTTAGCAACTTTGTACTGCTTTCCACCGGTTTTTACTACTGCGAACATATTCCCACGTTAAAGATTATAATTAACCGCTAGGAGTATATACTTAATTGGGCCTAAGTCAATAGGGATTTTGTAAAAATCTGAGAACCGCTACTTTAATTTAAACTTGACTAATTCTATCTACTCTAATAGAATCTGGCCTCGTGAATGGGCTTGTAGCTCAGCTGGTTAGAGCACACGCCTGATAAGCGTGAGGTCGGAAGTTCAAGTCTTCTCAAGCCCACCATTTTCGAACTAACCTAGTACTTTAAACTTAATGTACTATAGCCAATTTTTTTTGCGGCAAATCATATAAGGTAAGATCGCAGAAATTATCATTAAAATTAATGCTACAGGATAACCAAATATCTCGCGTAATTCAGGCATGAATGCAAAATTCATTCCATAAATGCTTGCAATAAGTGTTGGAGGCAGGAATACTAAGGATACAATTGATACTAATTTAACAATTTGGCTATGTTCAATACCAATCATACCAAGAGATGCGTTAAGTAAGAAATTTGTTTCTTCAGATAAAAATTTGCTCTTCTCGTTGATTGATTGATAATCATCAAGCATGATTCTTAGTTTGGTATTATCTTCCTTTGAACACTCAAGTATGTTCAAGCAGAAATTAATTGCCCTGATAAAAGTCAGGACACTAGCTTCCACTTTAGTAAGTGTACCATTTTGTTTTCCGATAGTTTTAATAGTTTCTTCGTAATTTATTTTTGTTGATGAATCGACCGACAAAAATACTAATTGGTTTAAGCTGCTTATTTGATGGCGTACATGCTGTAATATATCAGCATGTCTTTCAACTATTATTCCTAGTATTTCAAGTAGTAAATCTTGAGATGAATTAAATTTTTCAGGATGAGTTTCGATTTTTTGTTTAAACATACGAAATGAAGGTAGCTCGTTGCTATATCGTACTGTAATTAATTTATTTTTGTGCAAAATAAATGTTACTGAATGATTATGAATTGCCTCTGCATTTGGGTTTATTAGTGAGGTAACAATGTATACGGCGTTATTTTCATGATATAACCTTTTGGACACTTCAATTTGCTGCATTTCTTGTCTGCTTGGTATTTCAATAGAGCAATAATTTTCGACAACTCTTTCTTCCTCTTGAGTCATGTCACATAAATCAACCCATAATAACGTTGTATCAGATAAATCTGCGCTCTTGGTGGCTGATATCTGTGAATTTTGCTTGTGATATGTAGTAATCATAATGATAAATCATTTACTGTCGATTTATCATATCATAATACAATTTACAAGATGTATTTGCTGTAAAAATCAGTGCTAGTTTTTCATATATGGTCTTATTAATAACACGGCAAAAAAATAGCCCCACAGAAGCGGGGCTATTCTTACTATGACTATTGCTTAAAAAACATTAACCCTCTAGTCTTTTTCTACGGTTATTTTTTCTAATACGCCTCTCTGATTCTTGCTTTTCCCGCACTTTTCTTGCTGAAGGCGTTTCATAAAAACGCGCATTTTTCATTTGACGAAAAACAAGTTCTCTTTGCATTTTTCTTTTTAAGTCACCAATAGCTTTTTCGCTATTTCCGCCATGAACACTAACACTTACTGCCACTAGAATTACCCCCTGGTCGGCATTTTATTTTTGTAATAAGCTTCGATTATCTATATAGTTAAGGTCGTTGTCAAGTAAAAACGGGAAACAAGTGTCAAACGTTAAGGATAAACATGATAAAGCAAGATTGGCTCTGCTAATAGAGGTTAGAAAATTACTAACAGAAAGTAATTGGTCAGATGAAATGCTAGAAAATGCTGAGAAAAAGGTGGGTATAGAAAAAGGTTATAGACATATTCTATACCCTGATGGTATAGCGCAAGTAGTTATGGCATTTGAGAATACGCTAGATCAAGAAATGTTAGACATTTTATCGTCAACAGAAAAACCCAAGAAAATTCGTGATTTGATTGCACTAGCTCTTGAAACTAGGCTTATGAAAGTTGCAGGTAAAAATTTGATTCTTAAATCTTCTGGCTTCTTTATCGTTCCATCAAATGTTCTTGTTGGGTCCAACGTTGCTTGGAACACTTGTGACTTAATTTGGAAATATGCTGGAGATAAATCCAAAGATATGAATTACTACACTAAAAGAAGTTTATTGCTAGGTGTATATTTATCAGCTAGTGCATTTTTCTTGGCTGATGAATCCAAAGACCATAAAGAAACAATGAATTTTATCAAAAATGCTCTTGATAATATTGTCAATATTGCTAGTTTTAAAAGCAAGCTACCGAAAATGGAAGATATTCCAATTTTTAGAATGTTCTCATAAATCTAGATTTCACTACTAAAATTATGACCAAAAAGAATTATCCAGATGTAATTTCTAATGTTGATTTTCCTGAAATTGAGAATCAAGTACTTAAATATTGGCAAGAGCAAGGTACATTTAAAGAGTCAGTAGATTTTAGAAATGGAAACACCAAAGATAAAGAATTTGTGTTTTATGATGGGCCTCCTTTTGCCAATGGTCTTCCGCATTATGGGCATCTTCTTACAGGTTTTATTAAAGATACCTATGCAAGATATCAAACAACTCTGGGTAAGAAAGTTGAAAGGCGCTTTGGCTGGGATTGTCATGGCTTGCCAGCAGAAATGGGAGCTGAGAAGGAGCTTGGTTTTTCTGGGCGCGTGGCAATAACAGAATATGGCATTGATAAATTCAATGATTTTTGCCGTAGCTCTGTAATGAAATATTCTCACAATTG
>JAAFHP010000021.1 GCA_013298405.1 Alphaproteobacteria bacterium
TAATCAACAAAAAGAAAAGCTCTCACTGGCCACGCAAGATCTATTTGCTGATCTTTTTAAGCAATTTGAATTTTTAAGTGTTAATGCTGGATCAGTATCTGGAGAAGATTTCAAAGCGCTATCAAATAGATTGATAGGAGTGAATAATGTAGTACTTGGTTTTAGTGGCTCATACAAAGCAGAGAATTCAGAGATTAAGCATAATTTAAATATTAGATTGGGTGATTTTGAGTTTTCAGCATCTGGTGAAACTGCGGATAATAAGCATAGTGGAAAATTTGCTGTCACCACTCCAGAGTTGCTTACAAGTGGTTTGATTGATTTGTATGGGGATCTAAAGCCTTTGCTAACTAAGGTAAATTTAGATACTCAGTATGTACAAGGTGTGGCTGACAATATTAAAAATAATGGTAAGGATTTTATATCTGTATTTAATAAGAATACTAATGCGAATGAAAAATCGGAAACAGATTTATTGATTGATCTGACCACGTTTGATTTTAAAATCAATGATCACGCTATATCAGAACTATTAAAAGACTCTAGAGCAGAAAAATTCTTGAATTCTATTCCGGTAAGTAATTAGGATTTAGAAAGCTTTATGTCAAATGAAATAGCACCGCTAAGGGGAATGAAGGATCTGCTGCCTGGGGAATACAGGGTAGCAAAGTATATAGAAGATATGGCCTTAAAAATTAGCGAGCTTTACGGTTTTCAAGGTTTTTCTACACCAATCTTAGAATCTGCAAGCGTATTTGACCGTACTTTAGGTGATACATCCGATGTTGTTAGCAAAGAAATGTACTGTTTCAAAGACAAGAAAGGCAGGTTAATAGCACTCAGGCCAGAATTTACAGCCAGTGTTATGAGAGCGGTGATTTCAAATGGTTTAAAGCATAAGTTGCCGTTAAAGTTTTTTTCATCTGGACCATTATTCAGGTATGATAGACCACAAGAAGGAAGGCAGCGACAATTTCATCAAATCAATATTGAGCATATTGGAGCAAAAGGTCCATTTTCAGATGCAGAAATAATCAAATTGGCAGTGCATATATTATCTGCTCTTGGGCTTAAAGAGGATGTCGATTTAGAACTTACCTCACTTGGATGTACTGAATCTAGGAGTGCTTATCAAAAAGCGTTGATAGAGTATTTTAAAAAATATGAGCTAGATCTCTCAGAAGATAGTAGAGCGAGGTTACATCAGAATCCTTTGAGAATACTAGACTCTAAAGATGAAAAAGATAAGGCAATTGTTAAAAATGCGCCGGTAATTACTAATTATTATACCAAAGAGGCAGCTGAGTATTTCGAGAAAGTGATCAGTTATCTAGATATGTTTGGCGTTAAGTATGTTCTTAATCCTAAGCTTGCAAGGGGTCTTGATTACTACTCTCATACTACATTTGAATTTACTACAAAAAAATTAGGTGCTCAGAGTACAGTTCTTGCAGGTGGCAGATACGATGGACTGTCAGCCCTAATGGGAGAGGATGTGATACCATCGATCGGCTTTGCTGCTGGTATAGAGAGATTAGCACTGCTTGGAAAGTATAATCTTGAGTCAAAGAGACCAAATTATATATTTCCAATGGGTCAAGATGCAATATTGGCATCTATAAAGCTGGCTGATGGTTTGAGACAAAACAACATACAGGTATTGGTTGAATCAGATGGTAAGGTTGCTAAAAGAATTCAACAGGCTGTTAGTGCTAAAGCAAAATATGCTATATTCATAGGAGGGGATGAAATCGCTTCTGGAATGTATAAGCTCAAGGATCTTGATACTGGTGAAGAAAAAAGTGTGTCTCTATCCGCGATACAAGAGCAACTTAGGTAAAAAATACAGTCATATATGTACGTATTTAATATTATGATGTCTAGAGATCTTGGTGGCATTCAACAAGCTTATATAGACTATCACGATGCTCTTAATATATCAGGATATAAAGTTGTTAATATATCTAGCTTTGGCGCCCAAATTGATGATAAGATTGCGCCGTCGCATAGGCTTCCTAATATTGCTTCATGGTGTATTTTATCAAAAATTATACTATTTTTTCTATACCTAGCATATAAGCCTAAAGTGGTCATTTGCCACGGTAATAGGGCAATACAGTTTACTTCGTTCATTAAAGCGAAAGTGCCGATAGTTGGAGTGTCGCATAATTATAGTTATAAATATCTTAAAAAATGTGACTATGTAATTTGTTTAACCAACTCATTAAAGGCTCACCTTATTGAACATGGAATAAGGTCGGATAAATTGTTATTTTTGCCTAACATGGTGCGTATCAATCATAAATATTGCGAAACCATATATAGTAATCCTGTCGTTATAGGCGCAATGGGAAGATTTGTTAATAAAAAAGGTTTCGTATATTTACTTGAAGCAATAGCTGAATTAGTGTCTTCTGGGGCTAGTCCAATTTTGCTTTTAGGGGGAGATGGAGAGGAAAAAGAGAATTTAATAAAGAAAGTTCAAGATCTTAATATTGCAAGTAATGTGATTTTTTATGGTTGGGTGCACGACAAAGAAGATTTTTTTAGTAAGATTGATATTTTTTGCTTACCGTCTACAATTGAGCCATTTGGTATAATTTTACTTGAAGCAATAGAACACTCAAAACCTATTATCGCAACGAGAAGTGGTGGGCCAGAAGATATAGTAAGAGATCAGGAAGACGGTTTACTTGTCGTGCCATTTTCAGGCCAAGAATTAGCCGTAAAATTGCAGAAATTGATTACTAACCCTAGATATGCAAACAAATTGGCCAAAAGTGCGTATGATAGATTAATTTCAACATATGATATCCAAATTGTCTCTAAACAACTGTCTGAAATAATAAAAAAGGTAGCTTAAGTAATGTTCAAATTTTCTAAAACCAAAACCGGTCTTAATCTTGTAACTTATGAAATGCCACAAGTGAATTCTGTTGCAATTAATATCATTGTTAAGGTTGGAAGTAGGTATGAAACGCTGCAAGAAGCTGGTATTTCACATTTTCTTGAACATATGGCTTTTAAAGGTACCACTAATAGAACGGCAAAAGATATTGCGATTGAATTTGACAAAATTGGTGGACATTTTAATGCTTATACTAGTCGTGAAAATACTGTTTATTATACCAAAGTATTAGCTCAGCATATAAAGCAGGCAGTGTCGATTTTGGCAGATATCCTGCAAAACTCGTTATTTGATAAGGAAGATATTGCAAAAGAGTTGAATGTGATTACTCAAGAAATAGCAGAAGTGAAGGATAATCCAGACGAATTAGTGTATGAGAAATTTTACTCATTAGCTTATCCTGATCAATCTTTAGGTAGATCGATTTTAGGCACGGTTGATAGTATAGCTAAATTTGAAAAATCATCGTTCATTGAATATATGTCTCGGCACTACCACCTCGATAATATAGTCATTTCTATGGCGGGTAAAGTGGAGCACAATGAAGCAATTAATATTGTTGAAGAATTGTTTTCCTCTTTTTCTACTAAGAAAGGAACTATTGCTAAAAAATCCAAGTATATAGGAGGAAGGGACATTTATATTAAGGATCTTGAGCAAACTACAATTGCCTTAGGTTTTGAAGGGGTGTCTTATAGTAATTTAGATGAATTCTACCATGCTCATATTCTATCAGTAATTTTTGGTGGAGGGCTATCTTCTCGTTTGTTCCAAAGAATTAGAGAAGACTTAGGTTTAGTTTATAGTATAGGGAGTTGGCTTAATTCTTATAGTGATAGTGGAATCTTTAGTATTTATGCTTCAACAGATCATAGTAATGCTAGTAAGGTTTTGTTTGAGGTGAAAAATGAAATTGACAAGATAAAAACAGGTGTATTTGACGATGAGATTGCCAGGGCAAAATCTCAAATCGAATCCAATATTTTTATGGCGGAAGAAAAGCCTGAATATAAGTCAGACGAGATAGGGAAAAATTATTCTTTGTTTAATAAGTATTTTGAAGTTCAGGAAATTATGAAAATAATCAACGCAACATCTAGCAAGGATTTAGCATCGGTAGCAAATAAGATGTTTGATACTAAACCTACTCTTGCTGTAGTAGGAACTCCTAAAGGTAATATTGATTTCTGATGTTGTAAGAAAATTATATCTTTGAGGGTAATATTAATATATATTTATCGTTGAATTACTATTGTTTTAACTGCTGGAGCTATATGTTGAAAAACAAGCCAAAAAAATTACTTGATACAACAGCCGTTTCTGAAACTATAAAAAAGCTTGGGGATAAACCAGTAGGTGGGAAGACCAAAGTTCATGAATTGATGGAGGATTTTCATGAAAATGGAATTCTTTTAGCGATGGTTTTTTTCTCCTTACCTGTTGCTATACCACTACCATATCCACCGGGATTTACAACGATTATGGGTATCCCGTTGATGATTTTATCAATTCAAATGTTGCTTGGAAGTAAGAAGGTACAATTACCAAAGAAAATCAATGAGTATGAGTTAAACAATGCAACGTTAAAGGCAATAAGTGATAAGGTGGTTCCAAAGTTAGTATCAGTTGAGAAGTACATAAGGCCAAGAATGGCATTCGCAAAATCGGTATATTGTGAGCAAATAGTTGGTTTAATAAGTTTAGTAGCCGCTTTTTCGATTGCGTTACCAATACCACTCACTAACGCTCTACCAGCGCTAGGTATTTCTGTTATGTCACTCGGACTACTTAACAGAGATGGATTGGTTATACTAGGCGGTGTATTAATTACAGCCTTTGGCCTAGTAATAGCCACTGGGGCCGTTTTGGGTAGCTGGGTAGTAATAAAATATATATTTCGTTCAATTCTTTAAAATTTCAAATGAAAGAAAAGCTATACCAAGGGTCTAGTAAGACATTGTATCATTCTGAGGAAGATAATTCACTGATTCTATCTTTTGATGATACGCTGAGATTGTCTAAAGATAAGATCCTGAGTTTTCTAGGTAAAGGGGTGATAAATAATACAATATCGTCTTATATTATGCAGAAATTAGATATGATTGGTATCGATAATCATCTAATTGAAAAGATAAATATGCGACAACAGTTAGTCCAATTTGTTGACGTATATCCAGTGCAAATTCATATTTCATCTATTGCGTGTGGCAGGTATGTGAGTGATTTTGGGATGGAAGAAGGGTTTGTATTTGATGAGCCAATTATTGATTTTAGAGTCAAAAATAAAGAACTTGAGTACCCAATAATTAATGAATCACAAATTACTAGTTTTGGTTGGATGGACTCTCAAGAAGTAAGAGAAATGAAGAAGAAGGCAATAAGGATTAATGATTTTTTAACAGGCTTATTTGCTACTGCAAAAATTAGAGTAGTAGATATAAAATTAGAGTTTGGAAGGGTGTTCAATGGGGAAGAGTTTATGAGCATGCTTGTTGATGAAATTTCGCCGGATACATGCAAATTATGGGATATGAGTAGTAATGAAAAACTGTGCTATGAGCTTGCACATGAACAGCCTGATAAACTGCTGCCAGCTTACCAGGAAGTGATGAAGAGACTGGGGATCAAAGGTTCTGCTAAATAATAATCACTTGCAAATTGACCATCAGGTATTAGTATTTATCACAAAATTAGAATTTTTTAATCACTGTTGGTGTATAATGTAATACTATAAGTTACGATAGAGTTATGTAATGCGGTGTGAGATAAAATGGCTGATGTAGGGTTAATTGTTATTGCCTTAGTTTTTGTGCTTTTAAATGGCTTTTTTGTTGCTGCAGAATTTGCCATGGTAAAGCTTCGCTACACCAGAGTTCAAATGTTAGAACATACGGCTGGATGGCGAGGAACAATTTTAGCCAAGGTTCATACGCACTTAGATGCGTACTTGTCAGCCTGTCAGCTGGGAATAACTCTAGCTTCTCTCGGCCTTGGTTGGGTTGGTGAACCCGCTTTTTCTCATGTACTTACACCACTACTTCAGCTGCTAGGTATTACTTCTGAGAAGATAATTTCTATGATTTCATTAAGTAGTGCTTTTTTAATTATTTCATTTTTGCATATAGTGGTGGGTGAATTAATGCCAAAAACAATAGCAATTCGCCAGTCAGAGAAGATATCATTATGGACGGCGATTCCTTTATACTGGTTTTACTGGTTAGCATATCCAGCTATTTATTGTTTAAACGCTACTAGCAATACATTGCTAAGACTTTTTAGATTAGATGCCTCTCATAAAGCTGAGCACGCTTATACTTCAGAGGAGATCAAATTGATTCTGAAACTTAGCCAGATGCACGGCGAGCTAGAAAAGGTTGAAGCAGATATGATAGAACAAACATTAAACTTTGCTGATCTGCAAGTAAAGGACGTGATGCGTTCAGTGAAAGAGCTGATCACTCTAGATGCTGGCAAACCATTGACCGATAATATTAATCTTATGATAACTCATCGTTATAGTCGTTATCCTGTGTATAAAGGTAGTGCAAATAATGTGCTAGGTGTTGTGCATTCAAAAGATTATTTGATCGCTCCTAATAGTCAAGATCCTATACCACCATTAACTGACACCATGCATGCTCCTATTAAAATAGCGCCAACAGATTCTGCGCTTGTATTATTACAAAGTTTTAAGAAGGGAACAACGCATTTAGCTTTGGTGTATAGCAATAAGAAATTAATAGGTTTTCTTACGTTAGACAACCTCTTGCAGGTTATTTTAGGTCATATCAAAGATGAGTTTCATCTGGCTAGGTGATGGTAGAATATTTATTATGGGTATTGCCCAATAATTATAGATAGAAGTCTAAATTAATTAAATTTTTCTAAGATAAGAGAGTTAGACTAGCTGCCATCATTCTGATGGATTTACTAGAACCGCAAATTTATACTTAAGAACAAAATCAGGCAACTGATTACTTATCAAGCTACTTGATTTATTATACCATTAGTTTAATTCACAACTAATGCCACTAGAAATCAAATACTTCACTATCACCTATAATATCAGTAGTAGTAAACCACTTAATCACTTGGTTATTAATCGAATGATCTTGAACACTGACTAACAATCGGGCAAGTTCAGCATCTCCTATTCCTTGGGCTGTTTCAAGCTTTTGCATTGCAGCAAACGCCTTATCATCATCAAGCTTAGGGTCCCTTTCAAGAAATTTATATATAAAATCTTTAAGAGGAACTTTCTTTGGTAATGACTTTTCAACCTCCATTTTCCTCTGCTCTTCCTCAGCTTCTGTTTTACTTTGTCCTTCTAATTTCACTAGAGGCTCCACAAAATCAAATACTTCACTATCACCTATAACATCAGTAGTAGTAAACCACTTAATCACCTGGTGACTAATCGAATAATCGTGAACACTGAATAACAATAGGGCAAGTTCAGCATCTCCCATTCCTTTAGCTGCTTCAAGCTTTTGCATTGCAACAAATGCCTTATCATCATTGAGCTTAGAGTCCCTTTCAAGAAATTTATATATAAAATTTTTAAGAGGAACTTTCTTTGGTAATGACTTTTCAACCTCCATTTTCCTCTGCTCTTCCTCAGCTTCGGCTTTTCTTCTTAGGTCCGCTCCATGTAGTTCTAACCATTGCTGAGCTTCGGAGAAAAAAATACTTCCCACTACTCCAGCGGCGTTTGCTCCAAACCATTTTGGTCCAAGCCATAGTTCTGTTATTGCTGCGTCTGCTATAGTCTCATTTAATACTACCGCTTCTGACCGTGGTTCTGGTTGTTCGCTTACAGCTCCACCTAACTCATGTTTTTTAATACCACCAAGAATTTGCTTCATAGTTATCCTTTCATTATCTAAATTTCACACCTACTGACGCCTACTTTGCAATCGTCTAAATGATTGCTCTTCCTTATAATGTAAGTAATATTCCCCGTCAACCACCAATTATTAATTACCTCTCAAAAGACCATAACCCCTAACTTTTCTGATAGGGAATAGTAATAGTGCTGCAGAAGTTGCCATGGTAAAGCTTTGTTCACCAGAGTTCAAATGTTAGAACATACAGCTGGATGGCGAGGAGTAATTTTAGCCAAGGTTCATAAATAACTCTAGAGACACCATCTTGTAGGTTATTTTAGGTCATATCAAAGATGAGTTTTATCTGGCTAGGTGAGGGGTTGTATTTATCATTATTGTAGAGCGATAATTATCTAGTAGAATAAACACTGGATTGCCCTATTTCTCATAAGTTATTATTTAGTGAGAATAGAGAATTTGAAGAATGGACCTTCAAGGCTATGGCGGAGAGAGAGGGATTCGAACCCTCGATAGAGATTGCTCCCTATACTCCCTTAGCAGGGGAGCGCCTTCGGCCACTCGGCCATCTCTCCGTGACTTCAAGTCGTAATACATATAACACCATATTATCAAACTTTCCAGAATTATTTATACTCAGTTTACGACAAGATAAAAGACTGGTATGATCTTTGATCTTAAAGCATTAATTTTGATAATGTTGATACAGTGATAGAAAAAACATTTAGTACTATATCATCGTGTAGTTACATAATGATATGTGCAGTTGTGCTACTTTTTTTTCCTTCTTCGTGTTTGGCGAAAACAGAAATTGACTTAAGTAAAAAGTTATCTCAATTTACCCGTTACGCTGAAGACACAAGAAAGGACTGGCATGTACCTGGAATGGCAATTGCTATAGTGAAGGGAAATGATATTGTTTATGCAAAAGGATTTGGCATTCGTAATGAATCTGGTGATCTGGTTACAGCAAATACAATCTTTGATATTGCTTCACTTACAAAATCGTTTACAGCAACTTTATTAGCGATGCAAATTGATAATAAAAAGTACAGTTGGACAACAAAAGTAGTAACATTATATCCAAATTTTAGGCTATTTGATCAAAAGGTCACTAGTGAATTTGAGGTGCAAGATTTGCTTTCCCACAATAGTGGATTGCCTGAAGGGAGTGCTTCAGCTATGATGGATCTAGGATACGATATAAAAGGTATAATATATTCGTTACGTTTCATTAGACCCGTTTCTTCTTTTAGAAAAATTTTTGCTTATCAGAATATTTTTCCAATGTTGGCTGGGGAGATTGTCCAGCGGCATGGCGGTAAAAGCTATTCGAAAGTTTTACATGATAGTATATTTAGTCCGTTAAGAATGTATGATTCTTATAACTATAACGAAGAGGAATTGTACCGGCTGAAGAATGTAGCTCAACCTTTCCTTTATAATTCAGAGAAATTAATTGGGTACCCAATTAATTCAAGTTACCAAATTAATAGGAGAGTACCAGAGAAGGCGGCTGGTGGAAGCGGTGGAATACATTCGTCAGTTAATGATATAGCTCAGTGGCTAATTTTTAACATAAACAATGGTGCTATTGGTGAAGGGCAACTTGTTAGTGTTAAAAATATGAATTACATACACTCATCAAAAAATAAAATTAAAATCCCACAGGATCAAGTTGATAATATAAATGCTTATGAACTATACGGCCAAGGTTGGTATATTAATACAGAAAAATATAAACCATATACTTTGCTTTATCACCCAGGTGGTGGAATGGGTATGCACGCATTAATGGCATTTATACCAGAAAAGAAAGTTGGTATAATTATATTGACGAATACATGGGGTAATAAAGTACCTGAGATTTTATATAGAAGGTTCTTTGATTTATATTTGAATAATAAACTTAAAGATTGGAATAGGATTTATCTTCAGGAAGAAGATAAAAACAAGTCGTTGAATAAAGTAGAAAAAAGGAAAGATGAATGTGTTATAGGGAATAAATCTGATTTAGATAATTATATTGGCTTATATTACAATCCTGCTTACGGTAATATCAGGGTATCCAAACATAATGATCAGTTGGAATTATATGTTGGGCCGATTAGTGTGTCGTGGAATCTTGAATATTGTAATGATAGTATTTTTCATGCATTTTGGCCTAATCCATATGGTATGGAATTTTTAATGCTGCCTAAAGGGTTAGACATAGTACGGTTTGAAATGGGGAAAAGTAATAACATGCAACAAATGACGATACCATTTCTAGATTCAGAAGGTAATGGTACGTTTGTAAAAAAGAGTAAGAGAGATTAACATGACTACTATTTTGAAGTTCTTAAACTTTCCAGAATTATTTATACCTAGTTTACGACAAGATAAAAGACTGGTATGATTCCAAGTCTAAAATGCTAAAATAATATTAGGTTTTAAGTGGTTATGGCTAAGTTGCTCGTATTTGTATTGCTATTTATTTTATCCGGATGCTACTCTGTTGAAACCAGTAGTACTCATGATCGTGAATTTTCTTGGGGCAGGTCCCATTCCAAACCAATTTATTTGAGTTTTAAAGACACTAAAACCACTCCATTTTATTTTATGCTCGCACGGGATTCAAAAGAATCTGATTATAAATTACTAGTAAGATGGAAGAATTCAAGAAAAGGGGATAAGTTGTTTAATGGTTATGATACAACGCTTAAATTTTTAGTGGACAAAGTAAAAATTTATACTTTTAAACCCAATTCAAGGCCCAAAATAATGTCGTATAACTTTAATAGTACTACGCATGAAGAAGAAGGAATTTTCTCAATAAGTGAGGAAGTCTTTAGAGAAATTACATATGCAAAATCTGTCTCAGTTGAATTAAATGGTCGCTACAATACTGTGATGGCTGATTTTAATAAAAGAAACACATTCAAAGCATTTAAGGAGTTTTTAGAGAAGAGTTATTAACTTTTGCTAACAATATGTGTGTTTTTGGAGATCATTTTATTTCAGGCAAAAAAAGTAATGGGATATTTTTGCAACATAGTTGATGATATAGACACTTAATTATTTGCTAATAGTTTATTCATTATTGCGCGCTGCAGTTTATATGTTATCATCCATTTCGGGTTAACCAGTTGCTTTAGAAATGTTAAATAGCAATCTGAGTTAAAGTATTAGTAAATTAAACTTTAAAGGTAAATATTATGAAAAAGTTACTACTTGCTGCTGCAACAGCTACAGTTCTTTCTTCATCTGCAATGGCAACTGAAGATATGTTCTACGTGAAAGCCAATGTTGGTTGGGATAAACTGACGAAAATTAGTGGCGCAAAATCAAATAACGACGTGTTCTTTGGTATTGGTGCTGGTTATTACATTATGGATAATGTTAGAGCTGATTTAACATTTGATCATTATGTAAACCCAACTCATAAACAAAAGTCAACCGGTGCGAAACTAAAAGGCACAATAAATACGCTACTGTTAAACGGTTATGTAGATCTATTTGACTACGAAGCTTTCAGATTCTTCGTTGGTGCTGGTGTTGGTGCCGGTCAAGTTAAAGCTAAGGCAACTGCTGCAGGTAATCGAAGTGCAACAGCAAAACAGAAAATGAATCTAGCTTTTGCTGGTTACGTTGGTGTATCATACGGTTTTGCTGAAGGTGTATCTGGCGAGCTGGCATACAGCTACAGAGATATGGGTAAAACTAAAAAATCAAAAGATCTTGAGTCATACCACTACAGAGGACATCATGTCGCTGCTGGTGTAAGATTTGATATCTAATTTTACACAGCTTTAAGCAAAAAATTTAAAGGAGAGTTAAATAACTCTCCTTTTTTATGCCGTATGACTAATTTGCTACAGATCTCAGTTGTTTTACTGGGTCATGTGTTATAGGTAACCTCATGCGATCCCAAATCAAGTTTGGGATGATCCGGTGCTTAGGTTTGTAGTCATACGTAATTTACTATACACCTTACAAAAAAATAAAGAAAATCCTCAAGAAAGCTAGGCGTGATCATTACTAGAGTATCCAACTTGTAACAACTGATTGCAGATCGCATTACTTTTGCAGCTGAATTCTTTCCCACCGGAGTAGTTGCTGACATAATGGAGTGATATATAGTATTGAGGTTGGTGTGTTTGTAGTAGGTTCGCATGATAGTAGTTTAAGTAACGCCTCATCTGAAGGGTTTATTCCTGTTGCATGTCACTATGACATGAACACCTTAATTACTAAAAACGGGGAGTTGCTTCAAACAATACAAATTAACGGCATTAATTCAGAAAAAATCAGTGAAAATCTATACAATTTACGAGAAGTAGTTAGAAAATCAATTACAGATTCTATAACTAGTCAAAAATATGCTTTTTGGATACATACTATACGCCGTAAAGCTGATCTTGATGATGGCGCAGAGTACCACGGATTCTTAGCGGCTAATATACATGATATTTGGTGTCGCAAAAATTATTGGCATGATAAATTTGTTAATAATTTATATATCACCATTGTTCATGAATCACCTCAGCTTAAATTATATGATTATAAAACATGGTTGCGTTCTCTTTCTCCAGGGAAAATTACTCATTTTGAGCAAGAGTATTTTGATGGCGCACTACAAGATCTTACACAAACTGCAGACAAACTATTACTTGGATTAAGTGAATATGGGGCAGCTAAGCTAGGGATTAGAGTAAATGATGGTGTGAATTATTCAGATTTAATGTTCTTATATAGAAGGATAGTGCACTTAAATGAAAATGAGTGTGCGCTCCCTACTGCAGATATTTCCACCACTTTGGCTTCGCATCAATATTCTGTTGGCAGTGATAGAATAGAAGTGATAGGAGATGGACATAAAAAATTTGCGGCAATAATGTCAATAAAAGAGTATCAAGAAGTTGCATCAGATTCACTTGATAAATTCTTGCAGATACCTGTGGAAATGATTGCAACAGAGGTATTTTATTTTATCGATAAAAAGGAAGTAGCTCCAATATATGAATACCAAAATTATATCCTTGGTATAAGTAAAGATAAGGAGCTGCGTAAGATAAAGGGTTTTAACCAAATATTTGATGATCAAAATACTAGGACACAATTTTGTCATCAACAAATTTCTTTTATGGTGATTGGTGATGACTATAAAATGCTAGAAACCCAGATTGCAAAAGCCTCTGATACGTTGTCAAAAATTGGGATAGTGCATGTTAGAGAAGACATAAATTTAGAAAAAACTTTTTGGTCACAATTGCCAGGAAATTTTTCATTTTTAAGTAGAATGAAGCCTACAGTCTTGCAGAACACTGCTGCGCTTGCATCTTTACATAATTTTCCAACAGGTAATCAGTATAGTAAATGGGGTAGGGCTATAACACTTCTAAGAACAGAGCGTGGTACCCCATATTTTATGAATTTTCATGACAAATCAAACAGAGCTTTTACTTGCATCATAGGTGAAAAGAAAACAGGAAAAACAACTTTACTTAATTTTCTATTATCCGAGTCAGATAAATACTTACCTACAACAATAGTTATAACTGATGATATGGATTCTGGTTTATATATCAAGGCACGAGGTGGAAGGTGGTTTCAAAGAGAAAAGGGTATTATTAATCCTTTATTGTGTGAAGATAATGAACAAAATAGGCAATATTTGTTTGAGTTCTTAAAGGTTATATCAAAGCACTATTTTCATCCATTATCAAATGAGGAAACTGGTGAGCTTAAAGAGCTTATAAACAAAGTATTTGTAATACCAAAAAATGAAAGAAAATTAAGTAAGATACTTGCATCAATGACAATGTCTGAAACTCTTGCAAAACGCCTATCATCGTATCAAGAAGGTGGGGTGTATGGTAGCATCTTCGAAAGGGATGAACCACTGACAATATATGATAGTGATTTGCTAGCAATGAATCTTCAATATTTTGATGATAAAGAATTTACTAAGAAAAATTATCCTAAAGAAAAGAAACTAATTGAACAATTTGAATATGATTTAAATTCGAGTAGGGCAATCAAAGTGGCTTTGGTACTTGCTTTGTTTAATTTAATTAAAAATTCAAATAATGATAAGAAAATTCTGGTGATAGATAATCTTGAGCAAATAATGAATTTAGAACATTATTCTAGTTTGATCGGTAAACTGATTATGGAGTCTGAAAATAATGATATTGTTCCAGTCTTTTCTGTAAATACCGACTCACTAAGAGACATGTATAATAATAAAATACCTCAGGATTGGTTAAATAGTGCTGCTACCTCTGTTATTTTCCCAGCCGAAGTGTCTGTAGTTGGCTTAGATAAAGTATTGCTTATTACTCAAGTTGAGCTCAAGAAATTAGGGGCACTTACTGTATCTAGTAGGATGTTTTTGATTAGACAAAATGATAAATCCATTACAGCAGAACTTAGTATTGGCGGCTTGCCAGGGTTAACAAGGTTATTTTGTTCTGGTAAAAGTGAAATTGAGTTGTACAAAGAGGTAGTTAAGGAGCATGGAGAAGAGAAGCCAGAAAATTGGTTAGAGCCATTATATAACGAACTAGAAAAAGTGATTTAGAGTGAATATTAAGTGATAAAAAGGGTTATATTATTTATTATATTAATGCTATGCACACCTGTTGCTTTTGCTGGCTTTTGGGATGCAGTTGGTGCGTGCTTTACCGATCCATGTAATTGCGGGGACCCCAATCCAACCAGATGGGAAGAGTGGGATGGTCAATCTTGGAATAAAGGAGATAAGAACACGTTATGCCCACCATGGAATAAAGATGGTGGAAGAGGGAATCATACCTGTCTCGTAAAAGCTTCTTTCCCAGGTGCGTGGATAGGTTACTATGAAAATTTATGCGGAGAAGAAACCTCTGATAGTACATATTTTGAACCAAAAATAAAAGTTAGAGGACAGCAATGTAACGCCCTTGGCTGTTGGACAACAAGTGATACATTGAGCTGGGATGGGGAATGTGTAACTCTTGTTGGTGGGTACGTATTTCCTTTGCATCGTATGTGTGCAAGGGTAGCGATGCCTGCTGATCCTGATAAAAACTTACCAGCTGATCCTGGTTATACCTATGGCCAGCATTTGAATTTTGAAGGTGCTACCAAAGATGATGAAAGAATAGAAACAATAGATGGTCAAACAATTATTCTTGAATCGCCTAAACTTTGTTTATACAAAGATCCGTCTTTTTTTAGTGTTAAAGGTGGTTTTGACGTAATGGATCTAAACCCTAATAAACAATCATTTCATAAAACAGCTGAAATTCACCCAGTAATACGAGTTATTATATTTTTTGTAGATAATCTAACTACCTTTGCTCAGGCACCAATGGATATGATAAAAGGTTTGATAGGTGCGATAGGTGGTGGTGATGATGAAGATAAAACAACTTTTGGCTCAGTTCTTAGTGATATTTTTAGTTTCTTAAGCGATGTTATAGGTTGGGTTGGTGACGCTATAGTCTCGTTTTTAAAAGCGATAGGTCAGATAAATCGTGTAGTAGATGATACAATATATGGCTGTGTTAATTTGCCCCTTGGGCCATTTCCACCTCCGTATTGTGATTCTGTTGCCCCATTGTTTCAAGTGGCAATTGCTCAAAGGGTTTGCCAAGTTGGTAGTGATGGGGGCCCAGTGCAATCTGTTGAAACAAAAGAATGTGTAGTTTCTACGCTCAGGAATAATTATATTCATAATACAATCAGAGTTGGTTATGAAAGCTTTGTACCCTTGTGTGCTAGTGGAGAAGATTCTACTACTACTGATAAATGTGTGAAGATAGAAAATCTTGATTCATTTGCATCTGCTTCAATTCTGCATGCTATGACAGGAAGAAAAGACGTTATTAAGAAATGTGAAGATGCTCAAAACGGTGAGCCGTGTGTAAGAACGATGATACCACATACTTGTAGTGTAACTGCAAATGGTTGCCAAGATGGATTTAGAGTAGTATATGCAAAGAAAGTAGGAAGCCTAACAAATTCACAATCATATTATAGAGATGATTTAGATGACTGCCCAAGTTCTACAAGCGCAACATGCCAGCAAATATGGGGTGTAAATACTGGAGAGTTTGTTGATGTTAGCGTATCATTTGATGCTGTGCAATCAAGCTATGATATTTCACCATTAATTGAAGATTTTACCCTAGTAGATAAAGGAAATAGAGAAGCATATTTCACCGGTTTGATTGTAAGGGTTGCTGGATATAATGCAACTTATAGCCTTAATCAAACTACAAATCAGTTTTGTGTCTTTGAAGGTGATACGGTAGTTGGGTGTATAGCAAGAGCTGATGCACCAAGACCAACCGTATCAGAGTGTACAAGTAATACTGTCCCAGGTATTACATGTACTTCAAGCTATTTTACTCCAAAGTTTGTTGTATCATATAATAGCCAATATAAAACTGATCCGAGTTCAACTACCTTTAGTACGGATAGCACTTCTGCTTTAGTGGAGCCTGATACTGTATACAACCTGGCGTCAACTATGTATCTAAATCTTGCAGGGGATGAATTTCAGGCCTTTGTAACGGATGATACGTTTATAGTTAAACCATTTTCTGGTCTGAATTCTCCAAATCCATCAAGTATTTTTGGTGTTTATAAAGACAATGTATTACCAGTAGCAAATAATACAGTTAATCCGTATGCAGTATACTTGAGTGGTTTAGAATATATAAATGGAAGATATAGTTTAGGTGGTAAGAATGCTTGTTTATCTTATGTTAATCAGGAAAAATGCCCAGATAATCCAAAACTTTGTGTATTAACTAAATTATTAAATAAAGACACAGTTAATTGCTCAACATTTGCCGAGAAAAATGCTTCAAGCGGCGGGCTTTCAACGTGTAATGCGTCTCAAATAATTTCTTGTACTGTGGCAGATAGTATGAGTAAGATTGGAGGAGGGAGTATATCCATTAGATCTTGTTCAGATGGCAAGAAATGTTATGAGTGGTCAGTAGATCTTTGTAAGCCAAGTGCTTTACTTGCTGACAGAATCGATCCTGCTGTATCGATTGGTCTAGTGCTACTAGATGAACAACATTATGATACAAGCGCTTCTAGTGCATCTGGTAGTCATGGCGCCACGCAAGTGAACTATGATACTGACAAGTATGCTCTTAGAGATAAAACGCCGGCAGAAATGGGGCTTTGTGTTAATGTGCCACAAGGTTCTTGCGGAGCTCAGAACAATTACTCGTCTCAAGATAATGGGTATGCTAGCTGGCCTGGAGTTGATCTAGGTGCTGATTCTATTGGCACATGTCAGCTTGGATGGTCACCAGTTTCAACATTAACTAGAAAATGTATACCTTATCCAGATACTCAAACTTTTGGACTTGAGCCAGTGTATATGTATAATTCAGGTCCGTTGAATATTCCTGTGAAAACGTATAATGATGTTAAATGTATCCAAAACCCATAACATTTAGGCTTTGAGTAATTTGTGATATAACTTTTGTTACTATTGGATTTATTACAATAAATAGTGTGCCAAACATCACCAGAATTTGAGCTGGAGTAATTACAAAAAAGACCTGTAAATTAGGCATTAATCTAGATAGCATCCCTGTGCCAACTAGCATAGCCAAAGAGATAATAATAAATGGCGATGATAGCTTAAAAGCCAGGATCATACTATCATTAATTACATAAGTCACAAACTTGCTCAAGTCGCTAAGTAAAACAAATTCACCTGGAGGGAATTTAGAATAACTATCAGCAACGGCTGAGAGAAAAAGGTAGTGAGTGTCAGTGGCAAAAATTGTAGCTATAGTGACAAGAACCATTAAATTTGAAAATAATGTT
>JAAFHP010000022.1 GCA_013298405.1 Alphaproteobacteria bacterium
GTTGGAATGTATCCATGGTATGGTCAATTATTAAAATCTTCTATTACTCCTCCAGGATATATCTTTGCTATAATCTGGCCTTTATTGTACATTACCTTATCTACACTAGGATGGAAGTTATATATAAAAAATAACAATTCCTTACTAAAATGGTATTGGATTGGAATGCTTCTCAACTGGCTTTGGAGTCCAATATTTTTTATATTACATCTCACTGGTTTAGCGTTCTCAATATTAATTTTACTTGTTGTTATTAATGGATATATTTTAATAAAACTTAAAGCGCTATACTACTATAACTATACGTATCTCTTCATATTGCCATACTTTCTATGGTTATGTTTTGCTTTGTATTTAAATATGATGATAGTGCTACTTAATTAATAATACCTTATATACGCAAATGGATAATAGCCTTTATGGAAAAACTTGGTCTAGCAACTAATTTAATCAAAACACCAAAAGAAAGGATTGTCGTAAAAGTTCAACTGACTAAAATTTATATCGAATATAAAAAATTAATTAGAAAAGGCTAATTAATATACGCTTAAACTCATTGCTTGAGTCTTTAATAAAAGAAATGGGTATACAAACTCCTACGCAATTAGCTTTATTAAAAGAAAAAGCTTTACGTCTAAAAAAACTGATAAATGATCCATCAGTACATCAACCCCTATAAAGCAAGAAGAAGTAGCATAGGTATTATCACACCTGAAGAGTTTAGAATGTCATTTTAGCAAATATACGGAAATTCATTAATTACTTATAAGAATAAATGTGTAAAAAATCTTAATTTCTCTTTGGCACATTTGTTCTGAGCATTGATGTAAAGTGTCAAGACATACAGCCTTCATTATAAATTAATTTTACAGGCTTAGCAACTATCAAATCCCGCGTCACTTTCAAATTATGCACTAATTGTAGTCGTCTTCTCCATTTGAACTACAGCATCCACAACACACTACATACTCAAAGCATTTTCCGATTGAATTGATTAGATCGGCACAACCTCCCCAACCAGAATCATATAAAACTTGTTGTGCTTGTCGAGGACTCATCGAATCAGGAACTGGTAGTGTATGATAAGCAGAAGTTTTTACTTGTGGTTTTTCCCTCGCCTCTCTTTCCTTATGCGTTTCTTGTCTATACATAAAACCTCCTAAACACTTTATATCCATTACCAAACCTAATAGTAGTGCAGGATAATCTCTTTTCTCCACAAAAAACATGCAACCTGAAGTTGATTTTAAAATTCGGTATTAATTCTGCAACCACCTGATCAAAAAATTTGCCTAGATAAAGCTGTTAAAGCTCTTTTATCTGATCCTTTGCTTGGTACAGAAAAAGTCTGGTACTTGTCTGGCGCACGTGTATATAAATTTCATATGATAGACCGCCTTACTCTTCTTGCGTATAGATATGACAAACAAAGTTCCGCAATAATACTTTTGACGCTAGAAATGCACGAAAATTTCTATCGTGATCTTAAAACGCAAATAAATTGAGGGCTAATTTAAGTTCTATACACTTATACAGAGAATTTTTGGATAAATCACACACTCTAATCGTACGGCTTGGAGAGTAGTAGTGATTGTTGGATCACTTTTGTGGGATAGGGTCCACTATAAATAGACTTATATATCCAAAAATACCTTTCGTGCTATTCTATAATAGAAAATAGTGTTTTTGGAAAGACACAATCTTTTTCTTCTTCTATATGTACAAACGTATAAAATTTTTGATGGTAATTGTTTTACTATTACAGAAGACAATAAGTTTGATTTAAAGTGAAAGCTGACGTATATGGCCGACCCTAGGAGGTGGTAAGAAATGGGTAATATCCAGTACTTAATTATCGTTTATTTCATCTAAGTATTCTTTACCTAGTCATAACACTAGGTAATTTATACCTATATCTTTGTTAGATGCTAAAGGCTTACCATGATGGACCTAGGTCTAAAGAAATAAATATATGTCGTGGAGGAATTTATGGCTAAAACATACGAAGAATCTGGTACTTTTTCACCACGAGTGGCAAAAAGGTTTTTGGACGTTGATTTTACTGTTGAGTATTCCGCTGCTCAGCGTGATGCACTAAATCTAGTCAACGTTAAACGTTATATGTTACCATCACCTGATACAGCTGAAATTGACAGACAAAGAGAGCAATTCGTAAAGTCAATTACTCCTTTGGAATTGAATTCGTTACAAAAAGCATTACAAGATGAACCAGAAAATAGTATATTTTTATGGGATACAATAGTTAGAGGAAAAAAAGAAATTCATACCTTATGCGTTGTCAAAGTAAATACTAATTTATATTTAATTGATCCTAGTAGTAATGACTTTAGTTCTGATTTTGTAGAATGGATTAATACAAATACATCCATATTTTCTAGAGATGTCAAGCATTCTAAAAAAACATTCTACAAATCTGATCAACGAGATTGCATAGATATTGCCTTTAAAATTGCTCAAAGGATTGCTCTAAATCTTAGTGAAATTGTATCTCAGCCAAATTCTACGTTACAACAAGATAAAATAAAAGAAATAATACAACCAGTATCAAATATTAAATCAGTAAATGCTTTGATTGGAGCTTTTGATGAAATTTCATTACGTAGCTTACAGTCTTCAGACCTTGAACTATCAAATAGCGCTCTGAATTACATTCAAGTCCTAGACGAATATGATAGAACTAGAAAGAATCCTACTCCCATAGACAAAAAAGCATATAAAAATTTGGAAGAGTATAGAAAAAAACTTAAAGAGCAAGACAATAAGGTTTTCAAACTTAAGGAAAAATTACACCATACTGAAAGAGATTATCATTCCAAACTTGCAACATATGAAAAAGAACAAAAAATGTTATTGAATCAAATTGTTGAAGAAGAAATAATTTATGATGAAGATGGATTGCAGTATATTCATAGAGCTATATACGATAATCAAATAGATCTTTTTGCTCAATTACTAAGTGAAAACTCCAATAGAATCTTATATCTTACTGCAAATAGAGATAATGTTCTACATATAGCTTGTATATACGGAAAGACAAATTTTATAGAATTTATAAAATTAAATTACATCGATTTATTTGAATCTTTATTGAACACATATAATGATGACGGTCACTTTCCTATCCATTCTGCATATTATGCAGGAGAGATAGATACTATTAACTTTTTGCTAGATGAAAAACCTGAGCTCATGCTTTGTCGTACCAAAAATGATGCAACAGTTATGCATGTAGCCGCAATGTACGGACATGTCAAATTATTAGATGCTACAATAAAAAGTAAGCCAGAGTTTCTTAATCAATACGATAAATCTGGATGGACACCTTTACACTCAGCGATTTATGGCGGAGAAAAAGCTGTTATTGAGTATTTGTGGAGTACACACAGAGAGTGCTTTAGACAAAAAACAAAATATGGACAAGATGTAATTGAGCTTGCCGTAAAGTATGGTCATTTGGATATTGTGGAATATCTTATAAGAGAACTAAACTATGATTTAAATAAATTAAATAAAGATGGATACGCTCTTATTCATAAAGCTTATATTGATTCACATAATTTAGCTGCTATAGAGTTATTATTAAAACTTGGTGCTGATCCAAATATACAGGATAAACGAGGTGATACACTTGTACATTATGCGGCAGAGGATAATGATGGTGGGTTATTAAGTGTTCTTAAAGCATATAAAGCTAATTTCAATATACAAAATTTTCATAGCTCTACAGCACTAGATAAGGGTATATCTCGTTTATCAAACGATGCAATACAATTTTTGGCACAGCAATTAGACTCTGTATTATCTTTAGACATGAAAATTCTTGTGACCGTTTGTTTACAAAATGTTCAGGGATTAAGAGAATTATTACAAATACCTGTAGCACCTAAGATATTAAATAAGGAAATTAAACATCATGGACTAATTATCAATAAAGCTTGCGCATTAGGTGATATAAAACTCATGGAAATTCTATATCAAAACGGTGCTATACTTAGTGAAACTTCATTAGAAGAAGCATGTTATGCAGATTATGAATTAACCATAGAACAAAGAACTAACCTCGTTTCTTATTTAATTAGTCAAAATATTTTCATCACTCCAATTGCAATACATAATACCTTGTACTTAAATGATACAATTATACTTAAAATGCTTTTAAGTAAGGGGGCAAATCCAGATGCCGATAATGGAATAGGATTTACACCGATTTTATCTATTTTAAATCAACCACGTATTAGTAATAACCAGTATGAAGTTATAAAAGTCTTATTAGCAAATAAAGCTAACATATTACTATGCGATAAATATGTTGGTAATGCTTTACATTTAGCAGCTGAACGTGGGCATTTAAAAGCTGCAGATATTATATTAAGGCATGCACAAGAAAATAATTTGTTAAAAGAATTGTTAACACCAAGTCATGGTATAGCCTTTGAAGGAAAAACAGCATATCAGATTGCTTTAGAAAAACATCAAACACAAATTGTACAATTATTAGAGAAATACGTTTTTTCAACTGAAAGAGATATAACAATTCCTATAGAATCTGTCATGTCGCAAAGTTTAAATTTTCATGTTGAAGAAACAGATAACGAAGTAAAAATAACAGGAGAAGATTTAGAATAATAAAAAATAGCCCAGTAACTTAAAATAATCAAGGAGTACACAACAGCAGTACCGACTAACCGAATCAAAAGGCTGTCGACGGGAGCTTCTTGGATATCAAATGTACGAGCAACAAAACAAAGACCTTCGTTGTACTAGATCAACCTTTCTCTTAGTTTTTTATTTCTTTTCATTTAAACAACTATAAAGGTTGTAAAGTAATATCATAAGACATCACTCACTATCAATCCTGCTGTGGTTTCTCCAACAACCTCAATAGTATGTTCAATTCGTTCCATTGCTTTATGATATTATCTAGCTCTGCTTTATCCAACCTGCTTGTCATAGAAGAGTATATCTCCGGCCAATCACTAAATTCCTGAGCAGAAACAATTTCTTTAGAAGCCTCCTGTTTAAGACTAATAAATTCAACCCTCTCTATTAAGACTTGATTTACTAAGCATAACATTCTTTGCAGCGCTGAATTATTAGTATATTTACAATCCTTTTTCTACTATTTGATAAATCACTCTATAATCTCCTACCCAAGAGAACGACAAGCTTTAAAGCTATAACTTTGCTTGTGATATTAGTTACGTATCAACTATTACGTAAGATAAATAATCTGATAATAAAAAACTTGTTATTAAGTCATTTTACAACTATAAGTAAGTTATCTACATTGCAATAAATAACCACAGGTATATATAATATGAAAAAACAGGAATTACCAGAATTTGATGCATTCATCTCAAATTTACAACCATTGTTGGAGAATTATTTACTAGATAATATAATGAAACCACGAATGGATAATTGGAAATCCCTTCCTTACGAATTGAGATATTTAGATACGTTAGCAAGAGTCTTTGATGTTAAGTTAAAAAATCCGTGTACATCTGTAGTATTATTACGAGGTGAAAAAAAACAAATTAGTATAGGGATAGCTTTTAATACACCAAGTAACCCTCAAACCTTAGCTGATATAAAGAAAATGGCAGAACTACTGCAAGCAGCAATAAATGATGAAAGCTATGTGTCAACCTTTATGATGGAGGCTTTATCAAAAAGCCAATGCTATATGCATTGCATAGGTAAAATACAAGAAAGATTAAAGGCTTACGAAGGAGTAATAATTGCTAATCCTCTTGTCCAAGAAACACTGGATGTAGCAGGCACATTTGTAAGATTTATTAATACTAAAGTCACTAAAGAAGTATTTAAGCAGTATGTAGTAACACTGGAGAAATTAAGTATACTTTTAAAAGCAAATTTTACAGAAGATGAAGTGTCAGCAACCCTAAGAGCAAACATATTCGATAAAAAAATCTTAGAAATGCTAATCAGGCCCTACCAAGATATTCAAAAAATTATAAGCTTTTCTAATAAAATGGGTATTAAGCTAGTAACCTATGAAGTTGTCAATAATGTGGAGGGAGCACACGCAGAGTTAGCTGCCAGTAGTTATTATTTTGATAAATGTGGTGAAAGCCCTAGGTATGTGGGAATATCAAAGCTCTCTTGCTATTTATGTGACGAGTTGTTAACCATTGAAAATCAACCACACAGAGGTGGACATGGTATACTGTACTTAAAGGATTATAAATTGCCGAATAAGTATGACTCCTCAGCTCCGCTTAAGGAATTCTTATCTTCAAAGTTACAGGAGTATTTAAACAAGGCATTATTGCTAAAGCCTGAAGAACACATACTCAATACTACTTTGTTAAATAAAGCATCAAAAATAATCCAGTTCTTAAGTTATTATGATCAATACGTAGACGGTAACACCAAATTAAGCGATTTACTTCAAACTCTCCCACCAAGAGGTGATTTAGACCAGTTCGACGATCTTTCCTCAGATGAAGGATACGAAGAACAACTACTCGGGGAGATGAAGCATAGCTTTGAGGCACTGTAACTTCATCTCTATATTAAGCTACGCGTTTAAAATACTTCATTGACTTGACCTAACAACATGCTAACATCGTCTGTGTCATAAACAGTTTCTAAGCACTTTTGTACATCATATGTATCTAAATCTGTTCCCCGCAGAGCTATTTCTAACTCAGTACAACTTCCATTTATATGGGATTTGCTTTTAGGCGCCTGAAAGTTTTCGATAAAAGTATTTAAGATTTCTTTATCCCCAGTTCTTAGTAGATAACTCATAGCTGAGCTGCCAAATTTATCCACTTCTAACAAAGCTTCAGTTAAATCCTCAGGACTATTAGTTTTAAGACAATCTTTCAACTTCTTGGTATCGTGTTTTATAACAGCTACCTGAATATTTTGTGACAGTTTCATAATTTTTCTCTTTATTCGTTACATGTTTTATAAGTGTATGACATTTTGTAGATTAAAACAACATGTATTTAAACCTAAGGTTAATTAATTCTAGCTTTATACAGATAAAGGCAAACCAGAGAGTTAAATACAAAAATTAGGAAAAAATAAATTCTATAGCTATAACAAGAGGTAAATTGCAATCATGGAAATTTAGGCACCCTTTTTACGTCTAAGTTTTTAAATTATAATTAATTAGTTATAACTTTAGGTTGATTATTCTAGTATATAGATAAGTTTTAAATATTTTGTCAAATCAAGCCGCTACAGCTATATTCTGAGGACTAAATCCTATCTCAGCTAAAAACTTTTGCAGTTTCTTTTCTGACTTTAATATTAGCTCCACTTCCGTTTAATATCCTCGATAGATTAGATGCGGTATATACCTCACCTCGAATCATGCCACTTAGTTTATCAGAATACTTGATAAACTATCTATTGCCTCCTTTTATTTTACCCCTTGACCCAGTGATACTTCTTCCAGATCTGAACTCACTATTTTGTATGAAGATCTCTATCTTATCTATGTATATTAACTGAGATATATTGTTCCCTATACTACTCCCGGAACCAGATAATATACCAGGAATGTTACTTTGATTTAAAATGCCCCTTTACTATTGTAATTTTTTCAAAGGAACAAATATAGTACGTAATTATAAAACATCGGTTACCACTAATCCCGCTGTGGTTTCACCAATAACTTCAATAGTATGTTCAATTCGTTGAACTGCTTCACAATACCTACCTAATTCTGTAGTATCTAGACTACTAATCATACGATCATATAAATCGGGTAAATCAAAGAATTCTTGGACAGAAGCAATTTTAGGCGCTTCTTGTTTTAGATCAATAAATTTAATTTTGGACAAGCTACCCAAAACCTTTTTAACGGATACTGTCAAATTACTTGGTGAATTCATGTCCTCATAAACTTGATGCAATAAACTCCCCAAAGACCCTTTATATTTTTCTAAATAAAGATTTTGACCCTCTATCCATTCTTTTTCTAATGCACCGATACGTACTTGTTTTCCTAAAATACTGTCTAATGAATCCAGGTGACGTTGTGCGTGTTGTTTGATCGAAGAAGTTTTATCATAGAATTCGTCAATATCGCCTTCTATTATTGATCTAAATACAGCAACAGCTTTGCCTATATCACCAGAATATTGACAACATAATCCTACATAAAACTGTGCTACTTGTTTTTGCCTTCCCACTCCCTCATCTATAACCACTTCAAACAAATGCACAGCTTGATCGTACTGATGATTTGAATACAAAAACATAGCATTATAACTCATAGCTGACAATTTAGCTGGACCGTTAGATAAAAACTTAGTTACTTCCTCAACAACTTCTACTGATGAGGCATAATATTCTTTGGAACCAAGTAGACTTGACACTTCACCAGGGGAATACATATCTACTAATAGAAATTTAAGAGCACTCAAGTTTTTTTCAGACAACACCGTTTTCAAAAGTTCAAGCTTATATTGAGAAAAATTTGGATCATTCAAAACAATTAAACTAAACATTTTAAAATTACCCTGTGACAGAGCCTGAGTTGATAACGCCCTACTCACTTCAGTCAACGCTCCGACCATCCAAGGGATGGTACTGGGCAACAATTCTTCAAACCTCATTATATCATTAGATCGACAAATCCCAGTAAGATCAGCTTTAATATCCTCATACATAAACTCAAAGTCTTGTTTTGTTCGCTCCAACTGGTAACAAGCCATTTTTCGCTGCATCTCGGAGGCTACAACTTCTCCCTCCCTATCCAAAGATTCTCCGTTATGTTTCGACTCAACCTGATCAACATCTTCAAGTTGATTAATAACATCTTTCAGTTTTTCAAGGCACAAACGAGTAAATCTAAATTCACCCAATACTTGAAGCATTCCCGCTAAATTATTACTTTTCAGAGCCTCTACACTATCACTCCACGACCTAAGTAAGTTATCATATGCATAATTATAATTTTTTTTCATAAAATTCTCCTCACATTAATAAATCCACATTCAATTCTCCAATCAAGTGACACACCTCATCAATTTGATCTAAACTTTCAATCTTAGTTATATCTAAGGCTTTTAAAACAGCATCATTTTTTAATTTTTCTTTAGCCTGATGAACAAGCGCACTTGCTGCAACTCTTACATTATTATCCGATGCCTGAAGAGCTCTAAATAGCCCAACCTCTTTTGGCAAATTTGCGTTGGAAATTTGTTCAATAGTAGTAGTAAGAGCTGAATCTACAGATGAAATCGAAGGATCTGTTTGCTTTTCATTTAACCCAAAAGCAATTTTAACTGCAATATCTGTACAATCTCGTGCAAGAATCAATAACTTAGGCACGCTATGTTTTGGTCTATATATTTTTCCTTCCACGCCCTGTACAACAGAATCTTCCATTTGAAAGGCATACGGATAAGCCTTATTCAAAACCTCCACCAAAAACTGACTGTATATTCTATCACTTGGGTCTATTACGGTTATTTTCCCAGGGCCTGTCTTCCATAATGCAATAGTATGAGTTTCTACTTCTGCGGAAGAGTTTTCATCAGCGACAATAATTTTAGCCTTTAAAAGCTTATCCACTTCGGATTTCCTTGGAAAAAAACTTACTAATACAACATTATTTGGTTTTGGTAGCAAATCAGCTGATCTCATACCGATATACTCCTCTGCTGAACACTGTCGTTGCAGGTAATTCAGGGCTTTACTAAAAACACTTGCTTCAACAGGATGCAACCTTTCTTCCTCCACAATATGTCCGATAAACACTGCACCATTAGCTGAGTTAATTCCATAATGTCTAACAGTAGGTTTTAGTGGATTAAAATCCGTAACCCCATCATCTTCTCTATGCTGAAAAATTTTTACAAATTCTAAAGAGGCAACAATTTGATCTGCTCTAATAGCTTCAAGAACACCTGGGGTTTTTAGCATGGAATCAGTTGCTTTACTAAATTGAGATTTTATGCCTCTTAGTGGACCACTATCACAATATTTGCCTAATTCATCTAGTGTTCTTGTATTATGATTTCCTTGCCGCTCTGCTTCTTGTCTGTCTTGATTTCTTTGCACATACTGTGCTTGAAATCGACTATTATAGTAATCAGATATACGCTCCGGCTCGCCTGGGACAAGAGGAAAATCTATTTTGTCTCTTATAGTACGAGGAGTTATCGATCCATCATTCTTACCCATAACTAGCACCTCCTTAAGTTTTAAGTTACCAAACATTTAACAACTTACAGTTGTATCTGTGAATTGTAACTTAATCTAAGATAGATTGTCAACAATGTTATAATAAAAAATATTCAAGCATTTAATTTTAGTCAAAAATCTCTTAACAACTGCTAAAAATTAACTTTATGTTTACTGGTCGATACATGTAGCGTGCCAAAATAAATTGCCTAATTCTTTATTTTGCTTATATTTTTATTTCACCATTTACGTGTAAATTCATCGACAACGTGTTCGTCAGTAAAGTTTAAATAGATAGAGGTAGTAGTTAGTCTATCATGACCTAGTATTTTCTGAACAGACGTTAAAGAGATGTTTTTTTGTAAGGCTAATGTCGCAAAGGTATGTCTCAAAATATGAGGAGTGACTGTTTTTGATATTGGAGCTCTATTGGCAATTTCCTTAACCATTTTTTGGACTTGCCTAGCACCAATTAGTCTTTTTGCCATAAATACCGCCTTTACCGCCTATACGAATAAATTTTTGCTGCCAAAGAATATTTTGTGGAGTGAGATTACAAAGTTCAGAAACTCTTAAACCTGTATCTAGGAGAATCCATATAATAAGCTTTTCTTGAACGGTGTTACAAGATCGATAAAGTTTGTCAGCTTCAACTGGAGTTAATATAGGTTCGATGCAGGAAGGTACGGAAAGTCCCGCGTTGAATGTCTTAGTTTACATAACACTATATCATTTCAGAGCTAAATTTTATGCTCTGAAATAGCTTATTTTTCTTAGAATACGAGTTTAATTTCAACAAGATGGAAGCACCAGAGGCCAATTCGGAGAATATTAAGATACAAGTATATTCCCTGAACCCTAGTTCACTTGAGAAAATAATGAGTTATGAAGCTACATCTGATGTATCAGTGTCCTTACCACCCCCCCTAATTCTACAGTATCATCTTTATATAACAGAAATTACAATAAAACAAGATTTGTTAAAGACGTTTGTAACAATGACAAATATTATTGTTTTGGTATATTTAGCTATTCCATCAATAACTATAATAGTTCGCAGGTTACATGATTTAAATCTAAGTGGGGTTTGGATCTTTTTAGATATTCCGATAATAATGGTTTTGTATTTATTAGAATATCAAAATATAGGAATAACAGTCATTTGGATAGTTAGTTTAATATTTTTTTTTAAAGAAACAAAAGGAGCCAACAAACACGGTAAAGAGCCAAAATAGCAACTAATACATATTCCAACACATCACAAGTAGCATTTTCTATATCTTCTCTAATAGCTTACTCCAGTAAATTCAACTTCAACCTCTGAATCAGATAGGTTTGCACTTTCTATCGTTTTGGCTATTACCGATTCTGGAAGAGAAGAAAAATGCTTTTTAACCATCACGTATGCAGCATCATCTAACCCATCCACTATTCTATGTAAATCTGTGAGATCTAAACGTGGATACTGTACATTATGAGACCCTCTAGTCAGAATATGTAATTTTTCAGAGTATTGATTTATTAAAGCTACATCATTTGCGCAACCAAAACAACATAGTTTATTGATACCTATATACCAACTTCCAAACTTTCCATTTTCTATTAGAAAATCAATTAAATTTCTTTCTGCGTGAAAATCTTGTCTTTCCCTAAAAGGCTTATCTTCACTTGGCCCTATAAATTCAAAATTACCTTCTAAAAGAGAATTTTTAAGAACAGGATACTTACCAGTTATTAAAACCTCCGCTAATTTCCTAGAATCATGCAATAAGGTTTGATCTAAATTCTCGAGTTGCTTAAAGAAACTTATAGGAATTCCTCCTTTTCCCCAACCTTTTTCAACAAGGTCTGCTTTGTGCGTAAGAAAAAAATGCACTGCTTCTTGAAAGTCGCCATCTTCTAGTTTTCTGAGAACTCTTATCTGTTGCCTTGCAAATTCTCTAACATCTTCTGAAAAAGATTCTGATTGTGTTATAGCTTCATCTATTTTGGACATATCCAAAGCAGGAATTGTTGTACTTGATTTAGCTGAGTTATACATCTCTAATTTTTGGGTGCCAAAGTACTGTGCCGTTTTGTTGTATATTCTTGTGACAGCTTCGTTTAGAGCTAATTCTGGTATTGCTTTTAAAAAGTCCAGTGATGTAAGTAACTCCCGAGTTTTTTCAGATACAGACTCTCTCTTTTCAGCTGTAAAAGATTCTTGAGACAAACTTTTTAACTTCATAGCGTCTTTTTTTGTCATTGAATTAGTCGAAATAAGAAGCTTTGGTGGTTGTTGAGTCGTATCTAAAATAACAGCACAGACAACACTATTCCCCGTTAGGAATTTAGCAAGTGTATCAAACTTACGTTGCTCTGGTGAACACATTTTCGTTTTATCAATACGTGGCATAACAATAAATTATTAATTAAAAGTGTTAAGTTTCTAAATTAATCAGACTTGTACTAGCTTCACCGCCGGCCACGAGTACTACATATTCATTCTCAAGATAGTCAGGACCATGATGAAGATAAAATTTCACCTTTTGATGTATTGTATCGCTTATTTTTAAGCTCCCACACTCTTGAATCAAAGTTTTAATAACTTCAAAATCACCGTCATACACAGTGGCTCTGGTGGCAGCAGTAGCTAATGGAAAGCTTCCCATTTTGTTGATATGAACTATCATTTCTGCTACATTAAAGCCTTGAGTTTTGAGTAATCCAATAACTTGTTTGAGCGCACCAAGGTTATCCATACCACACACCATATTAAGTGCAGTGTCGGCCATTTCTTGTCTTTGCTCATCAACAATGGATGATAATATCTTGTTTATAACACCAATTTGTTCATTCATTATGCTTTCACGTAACATTTCCAAAACAATTGCTTTGTTAAATATTTGGATATTATCCAAAAGACCCACTACATCAGACCATCTTGAATCCATTATTGCTAATTCCATAATATGACTACCAAGAGAGCCATTACTTAAAAACAATGAATTAGTTAGATTTTTGTCATCTAAGGCTGATTTAAAAAGACTTATTCCTTCTTCGAAATTTTTATTGAGATATTGTGTTACAGATAATAAATATAAAAAATCTGCATCCAAGTCTGCCTTACTAATATCTGATTCAGATAATGGTAAAATCTTTTTAGCAACGGCTTCTTTGTCATTTTCAAAATACAACATATACTTTGCTTGTTGTAAGATTAGCTGAGGTTCATCGAATTCAGCATTTCTTATCTCTTCGTAATACTCACTCGCATCTTGCATACGATTGAGTAACTCATAGCACTGAAGCTTGCTGACAGAAACCATATTCTTTTGTTCCTGAGATATCGAATCAACAGCTTGAAGTTTTTTCAAAGCTTCCTCATGCCTACCTTGACGTATCAGACAAATAGCCTCATCAACCAATACTGCGGCAGTAATTTCTGGATCCAAACTCACCTTACTCATTGTCTCTTCAAATAAAACAAGAGCTTCATCATAGTGACCTAATTTCATCAACTCGACAGCGCATTGAAGCATTTGAAGCATTTGAGTATCTGAAGCTTGCGCAAAAGATTTAAAAAAATCCTGGAATAATTTTACCCTTTCACCATCAGCAGAAATTATAGCCGCACTCATACCAAGAAGCACGCTCTTCGTACCAGGATCACATTGTAAGGTTGAAATAATTTCTCCAACATCTCTAGAGAATAATTCCTTTTCAGACTTAGAAATTTGCCCCTCTGTGCCGAAGAGACTAAATAGTAACTGGATAAGCTGCATAAGATCCTGTTTTCCCATTTCGCTAGAGCCTTCAAGTTTTTTTATAATGGGCTCTAATCTCAATAAAATAGGTAAAGTTTTTATCAATGATTGTGTAGCTTCATCGATCTCAGAATATCTTTTTTTCAACTCAATATATATTACTAAAGAATTGCAAATCTGATCATAATTTTCTCTCAGACTTGCCACTATGGATGGGATTTCAGCGCCGTCGAATTTTAAAAGTTTTGTAAGCAATGCCAGCAAACTTTCTATCTTTTGAGTATAAAACACCTCTAAAGCTTCACGTTCGCGATCTTTTACCTTTGAAGCTTCTCGATACGACCCACCACCGCTCATTTTTTGGGGCCACATCCCACCATTATTAAATTCCCTAATTATTAATACCGATCCGGACATGATAAACCTTACCTATTTTTTACTTCGACTGCACTACATACCTGATTATACCATAAGTTGTATATCATGCAACCAAAAAATGTGAGCTTAAAAGTTAAACATATTATTACTTATACATCCACCAAACCACTAAACACATTTCTCACAAAACCTTTCTCAAGATTGTAAAGAAAGTAATTTTACTTGATTATATCTAATTAATTGTTCAATTTGTTCGGTACCAAAAAATACTTTAAAAATTATTGGCTATTGATAGTGTGTTTATCACCAGATACTATCGCAGAATTATAACTCATAGTTGTATTTTTAAAACAATACGAGAAAATAAAATTACTGATTCTTTTTTAGCTAAATAACTCTAACCCTTTTCTTTTAATATTTTTTGTATTTAATTTTTGTCTATACATTGTATATTCCATTCACTATTTGTCAAACTCCAATTTCTTACTCTTGTTGTTAATTCAACCAATTTTGTTTATTTCTATGGGGTCCTGCTAAATTTTGCTAAAATTTAAGGTCATTAGCTACAATACTAAAATAGAAAAAGTTAAACAAATTCTTAAAAAGAATACAGTAAGTGATGGTGTAATATTCTTTAATTTTATTTCTAACAACTTGGAAGAGAATTATTGTGAATGGTGCCAATTTGCTCCCGTCTAATTACTTCATAAACTTGGTGGAGTTTTTAATACAGACTCAGCTTCTTTACTAAATTGAGATTTTAATCCTTTTAATCTCCCACCATATTTCTAAATTCACCACTTTTAATCTGATTCATTGTTTCTCTTAATTTTCTTTCTTTAACTAGTTTTCTATACTTTTCTAATGCTGTATCAGGATTATCATAAACATTTTTTTGTTTAATTTTATACTCCAACTGATATTCCAACTTTTTTTTCTCAACTTTAGCTGACTTAAAATTATTTTTTACTGTACTCTTATTATTTGTATTATCACCCTTACTCTCCTCACTTTTTTGTTTTCTCGAATATAATCCTTCATTAATTGCTTTAGCCAAATTAGGTAATTTTTTTCTTAAGCTATCTAACATTCTACTTGATATCTGATATTTGGATTGTAGCGCTTTAATTCCTGCCTTTTGTGAAGCAACTTGCTTGATCTTTTTTAACTCCTGTTCGCTAAAATTACTAAATTTATCCAATTCTTTATATAACTGCTTATTTTGTAATCTATGTCTCATCGCTTGGCCTTTTTTAACCGCCGCATCTAATTTAGTATCTGTTTTTCTTAAACTCAGCAATTGATTCTCCTTAAAACAAAATTTTCTTTCAGCTTCGGTAATACTCTTTTGTGATATAATATTAGTTATTTCTTCTAATTCTTCCTTTGTAAATTTATAATCATCTTTTTTATTCATATACAAATCTCCAATCTTGTTACTGCATCTTTCAATTTATTTCACCTTGATCTACTGACCTCCTCTTCTAAAACTTGTGACGATACACTCTCGTCAAGATTATATCTATTAACTCCTATCATTAAATTCTTGCGATATTTTGCTGATCTTGTATACCTACGAAGAAACCTTCTAATCTTCACTTTTGAATACGGACTATTAATTGCAAATATCTGATTGCTGATTCCTACAGCTAGCGGTATTACCTTATCAACTTTAAAACAGACCGGATAATGCTGCTGCAAGTACTCTAAAATTTCTTTATACTCCTCGTCTCTAATGAAAAACTCAGCTAATGGTTCTTTCAACATTTTTTCCTACTTCTTCATATCTACTAGCTTGTACCTTCCTTGAGTGATTTCTTCTAGCCAACTATCTCGTTTTTTAATCGGTATGCCTATCTCCCTGGCATATGCCAATTTAATTTCTTGTTCTTTGCTATTTTCATTTCATCACCTCAACTTACCATGATCGCATCGGTTCACTAATCTACTTTATTATATTTGTATATTATTAACTTTCTTTTCTTTTTGCTACATATCTATTTTTAAATACAGTGGCTTATTCTATTGATTTTCTGATTCATCATTTGTTGTGTTCTTGTATTTGATACTTCTTAATATGTCTCATTCAAAGAGGCATTCTTACATTCAACAGCAGTAATTTTTACCAACTCTAAATTAGCGCTACTGCTTGGCGTAACACCGACAACCACTCTGCCCGTTCTTTGATGTTGCCGAGCTAACTCCTCCATTACCGTAGTTTACCAGCTCCAGGAACTCCCTCTAATATAGAAATATCAGCATTGTCTTATATCATTTTAGCACTGCTTTCTGATATTATTAATATTGACCCTAAGTCAACTACTCTAGGTTGTATTTTTCAACTAAACATTATAACATGATATTTAGTTTTCGATTCTATAAGGTAGTTTTATGAGTAACTCCAGAAAACAGCAGTTATCTGAACTAATAAAGTGTGCATGAACATTGATATCCTGATAATAGTTATTTTTCTACTCACTAATCTTGGTGTTGGGATATATAACAGTCGTGGTATCAATACCATAAATGACTACGCTTTAGGTGGGAGAAATTTTAGCACTGCAACGCTTTCTGCAACAATTATAGCTACCTGGATCGGAGGAGGATTCTTTGTCAGTGCTTTATCAGAAACTTATAGAGAATGATTGTGGCATGTGTTCGCCAGAACTGGAGATGTTCTAACTTTATTAATAGTTGCATATATTATTTCTCCACTAGTACAACACTTTTTCGTGAAACTAATAGCCAAATACTTATAAAACAAAGTAACTAAAATATTAGTAATATACAAAATATGACAGTAGTTATGTTAAGTACAGCGTCAACCTTAGGTTAATTTTATTGATACATTATACAGCCTAATGAAAAGAAATAGCTCAACGAATATATTAGAAAACCCATTATCATCAGATAGCAATGAAACTTCTGAGAGCGATAAAACTTATAGTGCAGGAAAATCAATAACAGGCAATGTTAAAGACAAAGAAAAATTATACCCTTTTTTTGGTTCCAAAATTCCGCATTTTTCAGAATCAAATACAACTACAACTTCTTTGAAGAAGTTGAGTGAAATAAGAAAATCATACACTAAGGCAGTAGATTACTTCAAACAAGGAGATTATGATAAAACGGAAGAAGAGATTATAAAAACATTAAGACCAGTTCTAAGTACACCAGGTCCTG
>JAAFHP010000023.1:0-9666 GCA_013298405.1 Alphaproteobacteria bacterium
AAGATGAAGAAGATGTTGAAAGAAGGCAAGCAAAGCATGAATCTCAGCATGTGCATATGAGAAAAACAAATTCCCTATGGCAACCTGGTTCTACAACATTTTTTAGGGACAGTAGAGCCTGGAGAGTGGGTGATATTATAAGGGTTGTGGTAGAAATTAAAGATAATGCAAGTTTAAATAACTCAACTCAGCAAAACAGAAGTGGCAATGATAGTTTAGGCCTACCAAACCTCTTTGGTAAGGAAAAAGCAATCAAAGCAAATTTACCTTCAACAGCTGATTTGAATTCTTTGGTGAGTACTAAATCATCTAGGGCTCATACTGGAAGTGGTAATATTTCTCGTAAAGAAGACATTAAAACAGAAATTGCTGCGGTAGTTACTAAGGTATTACCTAATGGTAATTTAGTGGTTCAAGGCCATCAAGAAGTGAGGGTGAATTATGAGCTTCGTGAAGTGAAAATAGCTGGTATAATTAGACCAAAGGATATTACTAGTGATAATAGTATCCAAAGTAACCAAATGGCTGAGGCTAGAATTTCTTATGGTGGTAGAGGAGTAGTTAGTGATGTTCAGCAACCACGCGCAGGATCTCAGGTTGTAGATATAATATCTCCATTTTAATTAACGAGGTAAAAATGGATTTAGGAGCAGTTGCAGAAATTACTAGAGAAGCGGTATACGTTCTGGTAATTATATCTATGCCCATTCTGATTTTATCACTTGTTGTGGGTTTGATTATTTCATTGCTGCAGGCACTAACGCAAATCCAAGAGCAGACTTTGACGTTTGTTCCTAAAATAATTACCGTGTATTTAAGTATGATTGTAATTTTGCCTTATATGTATAGCAAGCTGCAGGTCTTTGTTGATCATATTATGCAGCATATAGTTCAGTAAGAAATAAGCGATATATTACGGCATTGTTACCTAACAAATGATGTAACAAATATTGATAAAAGCAGATACAGGGAATATTTGATTAACCATATAGAAGGCTTTAGTTTAGTTCAAAAAAGCCACTTTGCTCTAGGGTTTCTCTTGAATTTTCTGGAGGTGTGGCTCCCAAATGAATAAAGGCATTGTTGGTAATAATTCTTCCTCTTGGGGTGCGCTGCAGGAAACCAATCTGAATGAGATATGGCTCAATTGCTTCTTCAATCGCATCCCTTTGTTCGGATAATGCAGCGGCAATCGTTTCAACTCCTACTGGTCCACCGTTGTAGTTATCTAGAATAAACTTTAAGTATCTATAATCATTGCTATCAAGCCCGCTTTTGTCCACTTCCAGTCTACTAAGAGCATTATCAGCAACTTGAGCGGTAATCTGGTCTTTATTATCTACCGAAGCAAAATCCCGAATTCTTTTAAGTAGCCGCAGTGCAATACGAGGAGTCCCGCGAGAGCGCTGTGCTATTTCGTGCGCCCCATCTTCGCTAATATTAGCAGCAAGGAGCTTGGCTGCTCTTTTAATTACAAGAGTAAGCTCATTGCTGTTATAAAAATTGAGCCTAAGCGGAATGCCAAAGCGATCACGAAGTGGGTTGCTAATCAGTCCAAGCCTCGTGGTTGCGCCAATTAAAGTAAAACGCGGTAAGTCAATTCTAACTGATCTTGCCGCAGGTCCTTCGCCAATAATAATATCTAAAGAAAAATCTTCCATTGCAGGATATAAAATCTCTTCGATATTGGTATTAAGACGGTGTATTTCGTCAATGAATAGTACGTCATTTTCTTGTAAATTAGTAAGGATAGCTGCCAAATCAGCTGCTTTAGAAAGTGTTGGACCAGAAGTTGCTTTGAAATTAACACCCATTTCTTTGGCAATTATATGAGCAAGTGAAGTTTTACCAAGGCCAGGAGGTCCATAAAATAGCGTGTGATCAAGGGCTTCATTTCTATTTTTTGCGGCTGTTATGAAAACTTGTAAATTGCTTTTAATTTGGGCTTGACCAATAAACTCGTTCAGCAAATTTGGCCTTAGCGAATAATCGCTGTCTGATTCAAGATGCACGCCAGATAGAAGCTCGTTATTCATTTTCTAATTCCTCAATGCTAGTCTGATTAAATCATTTATAGTGATCTGCTCATTAGTAGCTAGGATTGATGAAACCCGATTTTGGGCATCAATTTTATTAATACCAAGATTAATTAAAGCAGAAATTGCATCATCTGAAATTGGCTTTTTGCTATTAGTGAGGGACTTACTTGATGATACAATGAGGGTTTTAGTAGAAATTAGCTTATCTTTGAGTTCGGTTATTATTCTCTCAGCTAGCTTGTTGCCTACCCCAGAAACGGCAGAAAAAGTACTTGTATCTTTTGTATTTAGGGCGTGTTGAATTTCTTCTGGGCTAATAGTAGATAGTAAAGCTAGTGCCATTTTAGTACCAACACCTTTGACAGTTTGTAAGGTAACAAACGCTTGCTTTTCTTCAAGACTAGAAAAGCCATATAAGTGAAAATGGTCTTCACGGACATGTGTTTCGATGAAAAATTCAGCAAGTTCACCACAATTTGTTTGAGCGATGGTTTTGGCAGAACAAAATATCAAATATCCAACCCCGCTTACGTCGAGGATTAAATGATCATCGTATACTGAGTCTACCAGGCCCTTTAATTTGCCAATCATTAAATAATCTCTTGCAAGGTTATATTGAGCGTTATAATATCAGCCGCGTTGATATTTAGCAATTTAAATCGGGTTATATATCCTTGCAGAATCAAAAGAGACAATCATTAATCGTTGCATTTATTATCACAATAGTTCGGTACTATGATTACGCGATATTTGGCCTGTCAGCATCAATTCTTGCTAAACATTTTATGCCAGAAGGTAATGATAGTTATAAATTATCAATATTTTTTGCATTATTTGCTATTTCTACAGTTGCTAAACCAATTGGATCAGTAATTTTTGGCAGAATTGGTGACTCGGCAGGAAGAGTAGTGAGCGTCAAACTATCTACGGCGTTTGCATTTTTTTCTACCTCCTTGATTGCCTTGCTTCCTGGCTACAGCATGATTGGTATGTGGTCAGTTTTATGTCTTGGTTTAGTACGTATGTTGTTCCTGGCTTCACTTGTTGCTGAAACAGACGCGATAAAGATATATGTAGCTGAACTTGTTGATAAAAAAAGAAGGCATCTAGCAATTGGTATTGTCTCATTTTGTTCGCAAATTGGCGTATTATTTGCCTCTCTAGCATTTAATTTCTCTGTACACTATTCCCAAGTGGATTGGCTATGGCGAATTAATTTTATCATAGGAGGGGTGCTTGGCTTAGTAGTGATTTTACTCAGATCAAAATTAAATGAAAGTCAGTTATTTATAAAAGGCAAAAAAGATCAAGCTATCGAAATTGATGACCATGTTATAAAAATCATCTTAAAGAATAAAACTAAATTTTTTCTAGCCACAATTATTAGCGGAATGTTTGGTGGAGGGTATAATTTTTTGATTATTTTCTTGAGTGCATTTTTAGGTAATATTTCTGGGTTTATCAATAAGATAGAGGCGGCAAATAACAATATTTGGTTAATTTCTATATATGCAATTTCAAGTTTGTTTGCTGGTTTTATTTCGGACAAAACTATGCAGTTTAAGCAGGTTATCTTTGCTCTTTTTGTCAGTATATTTTGTGTAATATCAATGGCATTTGTTACTGGGTATAATTTTACTGCACATGCAATTTTAGTTTTCTTGGTTCCATTATATTGGATACCCTCAAACATTTTGATTCAGTCTCTTTTTATAACAACGATAAGGATGAGAATGTATAGCTTATCTCATTCTTTGGGAAGTATGTTGTTATCAACTACTACACCGTTTTTTTGTATGTTAATTTGGGATTGGAGTGGTAGTGTATCACTAGTGCTTGCATATTTTATATTTCAGCTTGTTGTGTTGATTTTTGCCTTGATTTATTTGATAAAAAAGGATTACATAAATTCATTCGGAATAGACACCAAAACGAGTTGATTACTAATTTAACGGTGAAATTGCTATGACAAAGGAAATTAAAGTAGTGAGCAACTATGCTAATTCGCTGCTACTTGAAGCAAAGAAGCAGTCAAAAGAGGATGTAGCATTTGAGTCTGTTGTAAAACTCAGCCAGTTATTTGAAAAAAATTCTATGTTAAGAAACGCCCTGTGTTCAAGGATCATAACGCATGGAAGTCAGTTTGCTGTGGTCGAAGCTTTAGCTCGAAAATTAAAGTTAGACTCAATTACGCTTAGATTTTTCTTTATATTAATAAAAAACGCCAGAATGCATTTACTTCCAGATATTGTAAACAAACTTGGTGAATTACTAATGAATAGTAAAGGGATAAAAGTAATACAGGTCATATCATATGAAAAATTGAATCAGAAAGAAGAAGATTTTATTGAAAAAATGATTAAAGAAGAGCTAAAAAAAGACGTGAAAGCGGAGTATAGTGTTGATAGTTCAATACTAGGCGGTGTTGTTGTGAAATATGATAGCTATATGCTAGATTGCTCTGTACAAGGTGCGCTTGATAGAATAGAAAAAGTATCAGTAAATAAGTAATTAACTCAAGGAGTCAGGGGAATGACGTTGAATCCATCAGAAATATCAGAGATTTTAGAGAGAGAGATAGGTGATATTGATAAACTTGGTCAATTACAAGAAGTTGGCTATGTTGTGACAGTTGGTGATGGAATAGCTAAAGTATACGGCATTGATAATGTTATGGCTGGTGAAATGGTTGAATTTTCTTCTGGTCAAAAAGGTTTAGCGTTGAACCTAGAAAGTGATATGGTTGGTGTCGTGATCATGGGTGATGACAGTCAAATATGTCAAGGAGACAAAGTGGTTCGTACTGGTCAGATATTAACAACCCCAGTAGGTCCAGCGATGTTAGGAAGAGTGGTTGATGGTTTGGGCAATCCTATTGATGCAAAGGGAGATATCATTACAAAGCATAATAGTAAAATCGAAGTGAAAGCACCTGGAATAATTGGCCGAAAAAGCGTACATGAGCCGGTGCAAACTGGTATTAAGGCAATTGATGCTTTGATTCCAATTGGACGTGGGCAAAGAGAATTGATCATTGGTGATCGCCAGACAGGAAAAACAGCTATTGCAATAGATACCATAATCAATCAAAAACATGCCCATTTATCAGGTAAAGAAGCAGATAAAATATACTGTGTTTATGTAGCAATTGGGCAAAAAAGATCAACCGTTGCGCAAATAGTCAAGAGACTTGAAGAGGCTGGAGCAATGGAATATACGGTTGTTGTTTCGGCAACTGCATCAGATCCTGCGCCATTACAGTTTTTGGCCCCCTATACTGGTTGCACTATTGGAGAGTATTTTAGAGATAATGGGATGCATGCTCTAGTCATTTATGACGATTTGTCAAAGCATGCTGTGGCATATCGCCAGATATCGCTGCTTCTTAGGAGACCCCCAGGGCGAGAAGCTTACCCAGGGGATGTTTTTTATTTGCACTCTAGATTGCTTGAAAGAGCAGCTAAATTATCGGATGACAAAGGCGCTGGGTCGCTAACTGCTCTTCCGATAATCGAGACACAAGCTGGTGATGTATCAGCCTATATTCCGACCAATGTAATTTCAATTACTGATGGGCAGATATTTCTTGAAACTACGCTATTTTATAAAGGTATTCGTCCAGCGGTTAACGTTGGTATATCGGTCAGTCGTGTAGGTTCAGCTGCGCAAATTAAAGCCATTAAGAAAATTGCTGGTTCACTGAAATTAGAATTAGCTCAGTTTAGAGAAATGGAGGCTTTTGCACAATTTGGTTCTGATCTAGATGTTTCAACCCAAAAGCTGATTAAACATGGGTCAAAATTAACTGAATTACTAAAGCAACCACAATATTCTCCAGTGCCTGTAGAAGAACAGGTGATTATATTATATGTTGGTGTTAAAGGATATTTAGATAATATAAGTACATCAAAAGTTAATCTTTTTGAAAGCAAATTGATTGATGATATAAGGTTAAAGGGTGAAGATATTCTATCTTCAATTAGAGAGCAGAAGCAATTAATTGATGACGTTGAAGAGAAGCTAAAAATTTATCTATCAAACTTTGTTAAAGAATTTATAGAAGATCACAAATAGAATAAATGTCTGGATTAAAACATCTTAGGAATAGAGTACATAGCATTAAGTCTACTCAAAAAATTACTAAAGCAATGCAAGTGGTTGCTGCTGCAAAGCTAAAGAAAGTAAAGGAGCAGGCAGAAAATTTGAATGACTTTTGTGAAGTTCTTGGTGAAGTATTATATGACATCTCAACAAGTGGAAATTTAATGAATTTGTCTGAAAGTGATAGAAGGTTTTTTGAAATTGATGTTGAGGCTAAACCGGCATTAATTTTAGTCATTACTTCTGAGCGGGGTCTTTGTGGTAGCTTTAATTCTAGTATAATAAAAAAAGTGAAGCATGATGTACGTCGGCTAGAAAAAGAAGGCAAAGATTTTAAGCTTATTATCATTGGCAAGAAAGGGTTAGACGCATTAAAAAATGAATTTGGCTCAAAAATATTAGCTCATTACTTTTTGGACAAAAATAAATATGAGTATCTTGCTAGAGAAGTTAGAGATAAATTGTTTGAATTAGTAGAAAGCAGAAGTATTGGGTCTTGCTCAATGTATTATAATAAGTTTAAAAATGCTATGGTTCAAATACCTACTAATGAACAAATACTCCCCGCTAAATCACATAAGGAAACAGCAAATTATGTTTCTTCTGAATATGAAGGGGCTGATCTAGTACGAAATGTAATTAGTATGTATATTGGCGGACAAATTAATTATGGGATTTTACAAAGTCGTGCTAGCGAAGAGGGGGCTAGGATGACTGCTATGGATAACGCGACTAGAAATGCTAAGGACCTGGTTGACAAACTAACTATAAAACTAAATAGATCAAGGCAAGCAATGATAACAACCGAGTTAATAGAAATTATCTCAGGTGCAGAAGCTTTGTAATTATAGGAGTAATAATATGCCATTAATACATATAGAAATGATAAAAGGAAGAACAGTTGAACAAAAAAGAAAGCTAGTTGAAACAGTGACGAAGACTGTTTGTGATACTCTTGATACAAAACCAGAAAAAGTAAGAATTATTATTACTGACTTAGAATTAGAAAATTATGGTTTTGCAGGCCAGCTAGCAATAGATAAAAAAAATTAATTGGTACGTGTTTATGAATAAAGGTAAAATTACACAAATTGTTTCAGCAGTAGTTGATGTCAAGTTTTCCGATAGTAAGAAATTACCCAATATACTGAGTGCGCTAGTATGCGAAAATAATGGACAAAAATTAGTCTTGGAAGTTGCTCAGCATATTGGAGATAATAGTGTCAGATGTATTGCTATGGATTCTACTGATGGTTTGACTAGGGGAACAGAGGTAATTGATACTGGTGAGCCAATAACTATCCCCGTGGGTAAATCTACTTTAGGAAGGATTATGAATGTAGTAGGGGAACCTATAGATGAAAGAGGGCCTATAAAATCTAAGACATTTTCTTCAATTTATAGACAACCTCCAACCTTTGAGGAGCAATCAACTGAGAGAAGTATTTTAATTACTGGCATAAAAGTTGTAGATCTTCTTGCTCCTTATGCTAAAGGAGGAAAAATTGGTTTGTTTGGCGGAGCCGGAGTGGGTAAGACAGTTATCATTATGGAATTAATTAATAATGTTGCCAAAGCACATGGTGGATATACTGCTTTTGCTGGTGTAGGAGAAAGGACAAGAGAAGGTAATGATCTCTACCATGAAATGATGGAATCTGGTGTTATAAATACTGATAATCCAGAAGAGTCAAAAGTAGCATTAGTGTATGGCCAGATGAATGAACCTCCTGGAGCTCGTGCAAAAGTAGCTCTTACTGGTCTTACAGTCGCTGAGTCTTTTAGAGATTTAGATGGTGGGCAAGATGTTCTCTTCTTTGTTGATAATATTTTCAGATTTACTCAAGCAGGATCAGAAGTGTCAGCGACTCTTGGTAGAATCCCTTCTGCGGTAGGATATCAGCCAACTCTTGCTACTGATATGGGATTACTTCAAGAGAGAATTACTTCAACTAAACATGGATCAATTACCTCTGTTCAAGCTATTTACGTTCCAGCGGATGACTTAACTGATCCAGCACCAGCAACGTCGTTTACTCACCTAGATGCGACGACTGTACTGAGTAGGCAAATAGCTGAACTTGGTATTTATCCAGCGGTAGATCCGCTCGACAGTAATTCACAAATGCTTGATCCAGAGGTTGTTGGAGACGAGCATTATAATGTGGCTAGGGAAGTTCAAAGGATATTACAAACATATAAATCATTGCAAGATATTATTGCTATTTTAGGTATGGATGAACTTTCAGAAGAGGATAAGCAAGTAGTAAGCAGAGCTAGAAAAATCCAGAGATTTTTGTCTCAGCCTTTCCATGTAGCCGAAGTGTTCACTGGCCTTTCTGGTAAATTTGTTGATTTAAAAGATACAATTAAAGGTTTTAAAGGTTTGATAGAAGGTAAATATGATGATTTACCTGAAGCAGCATTCTATATGGTTGGCACCATAGAAGAGGCAATAGAAAAGGCGCGTACTCTAGAAGGGAGATAGGTTAATAATTATGGCAAACAGAATATTAGCAAGAATTGTGATGCCATCTTCAGTACTATTTGAAGCTGAAGTTGATATGATTAACTTATGCGGACAAGAAGGGTTATTTGGAGTTCTCTTAGGTCACTGCAAGCTAGTGTCAAACTTAAACACAGGGGTAATTTCAGTTATCGTTAATAACCAAGAGAAGAAGTTTTTTGTCTATAAAGGAGTAGCTCAGGTGAGTCAGTCATATCTTAATGTTGCTAGTGAATTTGTTGTTGAACTAGATAAAGAAACAAGAACTAACGTAATGAACCAAATAGCAGCATTAAAGTTGAATTTAGATGAGCAAGATGATGGCGCGTCATTAAGTAGGCAAATTCAGGAAGATACAATAGAAAAATATGAATCGCTGCTAGCATTTATTTAAAGGGTTTTATTATGTTCGAATGTACAAGGCGCATAGAGTTTGATGCTGGTCACAGAGTAATAGGACACAAGAATAAGTGTAAGTACCTTCATGGTCATCGATATGCGCTTGAAATTACTGCTAAATCTGCAAACTTAGATGAGTTAGGTATGGTTGCGGATTTTGGAGATCTTAAAGAAATAATCAAATCTTGGATAGATAGTAATTTAGATCATAACACTATACTCAGTGTTCATGATAGAAAATTAGGCGACTTTGTTTCTGCGCATACTGGACAAACAGTTTATTTTCTTAATGATAATCCCACGGCAGAGAATATTGCAGCGCATATAAAAAATGATATAGTTCCCAAAATATTCGAAGGTAAGCCTTATAAAATAACCAAAATTAGATTGTATGAGACGCCAAATTGTTTTGTAGAAGTTTTAAGCTCAGTTTGAAATTTATATGGTACTTACAAATGATTCTTTGATTGTTTTGAGCCCATTATTTTCAAAAACTATGTCTAGACTATCGCCGTTTCGCTTGATTACTATCCCGATACCGATATTACCCACGCCGGTCATACCACCGGTCATACCACCGGTATCACCATCACCATCGCCAGTTCCGCCGATACCGGTGCC
>JAAFHP010000023.1:9676-17152 GCA_013298405.1 Alphaproteobacteria bacterium
CCGTTACCGAATTTCTCATGAAATACCTTGCTTCCTGGGGATTTAGAATCTCTTTCAATGGGTGCGGGGTTTGTTTTTGAATTAGTTGTTTGGGTGATATTATTAGGCTTGGTTTGCATAGAGAAATTATGCCTTGAACCAAGGTAATTTAGCTGACTAATTGGGCTATGTGTTTGACATAAATCTTTAGGTATTTCGGATAAAAATCTAGAAGGTATAGATTTGATAAATTCCGCAAACATTCTTCTGCTTTCTGCGTGAGTAATATATAATTCTTTTTTTGCTCTAGTAATGCCAACATAAGCAATTCTTCTTTCTTCTTCTAAGCCTTTTGCTCCTTCTTCAGATAATGATTTTTGATGTGGAAAAATATTCTCTTCCCACCCTGGTAAGAAGACTAAGTCAAATTCAAGTCCCTTTGACGCATGTAGGGTCATAATTTTTACTGTGCCGCCAAAGTCATTCTCAAGGCTTTCATTGTCCATGACGAGACTAGAATGTTCTAAAAATTCTGAGATATTATTGAACTCATCTATTGCTCTTAGCATTTCATTGATGTTTTCTATTCTTGCCCTGGATTCATCAGTTTTTTCTTCTTTGAGCGAGGTCAGGTAACCAGATCTCTCTAGCAGAGATTTTGATGCTTCAAATGCAGGTAAGGCCTGGAATTTAATATTACTTTCACTAATCAAGTTTACAAACTCGCTGAGATTATCAAAAGTATTACCTTTGAAATGTTTATCAAAGAGCATTTGCTTAGTGGCCTGAAATAATGATGTATTATGTATAGAGGCATAATCTTTGATTTTCATCAAAGTGACGTTCCCAATAGACCTTTTTGGAACGTTAATTATCCTCTCAAGGGCTATATTATCATTGTTATTAATGCTAAGTCTTATATAAGCAAGTAAGTCTCTAATCTCCATTCTTTCATAGAACTTAAGGCCGCCAATAATTTGATATGGCAGAGCGTTACTAATAAAACTTTCTTCGAACGATCGCGTTTGAAAACCAGCTCTGACAAGAATTGCGATTTGATTCGCATTATATTTTCCTGAATTTATATAGCTTGATATTTCAGTAGTAATAAATCTAGCTTCTTCTTTGTCGTTCCAACATGATACAACTTTGATTTTTTCTCCTTGTGGACTCTCGGTCCATAAGTTTTTTTTGTGTCTATTTCTGTTGTTGCTGATAATAGTGGATGCTGCTGCGAGTATATTAGGAGTAGAGCGGTAATTTTGTTCTAATTTGACAATTATTGCGTTTTGAAAATCATGTTCAAAGCGGAGTATATTTTTAACATCTGCCCCTCTCCAGCTATATATTGATTGGTCGTCATCGCCAACGCAGCATATGTTTTTATATTTACTTGCCAGCATCCTTGCCCACACATATTGAACTGCATTAGTGTCTTGATATTCATCTATCATTATATATTTAAATTTTTCCTGGTAGGATAAGAGTATTTCTGGGTTGTTTATGAATAATTGATTGCAGTACAAGATTAAATCACCAAAATCTACAACATTAGAAGAATGCATTTGCTTTTGATATTCAAAATATACATTCTTGGCTAAGTTATGAGCTGGTGACGTAACATCTGATTCATTTATTTTTTCTGGTGTTAATCCAAGATCTTTCCACCTTGAAATGATCATATGTATCATTTTGGGTGGATATTGCTTAGTATCAATACCTAATTCCATTGATATGTTCTTAACCAGCTTAATTTGGTCGTCTTGATCGATAATTGTAAAATTGCTTGATAGAATTGAATCGAGCATTCCAATGTGAGTGCGGAGAATTTTTGCGGCAATAGAATGGAAGGTGCCAATATTGAGGCCATCTGCATGGATTAGGTTGTTTAATCTGTCTTGCATTTCTTTTGCTGCTTTATTGGTAAAAGTCACAGCCAATATTTCATTAGCGGTAGCAAGTTTTTGTTCTATAATGTGAGCAATTCTATGCGTTAAAACTTTTGTTTTCCCAGTGCCTGCACCGGCTAGGATTAAAAGTGGTCCGTTTGTATGATTCACGGCTAAAAGTTGCTGCTGATTTAAAGCGTCTGTTGTTTGGTACATTTGTTATGCAGCTAAATTAAACTTTGAAGTGATTACCCTTGGGGCGTGATTTTAGAGTAGAATTATTGATCCATCAACTAAAACAAAAACAATTTTTTAGCTAATGTAAATTAATATACCTTTTCTAAAAAATTTTACTATAATCCACGTACTAATTATCAAAATTATTTTATGAGCAAAAATACCTTAAATCAGCAGCAAATGCTTGAGGAGAAGTTAAGTGCAGCCCGCTTAGGTGGTGGAATTAGTAGAGTTCAAGTGCAGCATTCAAAAGGTAAATTAACAGCACGAGAAAGACTAGAAGTATTACTAGATCCAGATAGCTTCGAAGAAACGGGGATGTTTGTTGAACATCGTTGCGATAATTTTGGAATGGGTGATAAAAAATATTCTGGTGATGGAGTGGTTACTGGCCATGGAACCATAAATGGAAGATTGGTCTTTGTTTATAGTCAGGATTTTACTGTTTTAGGTGGCTCACTTGGGGAGTATCACGCAAAGAAGATTTGTAATTTAATTGATAAAGCTATAGAAGTTGGAGCCCCAGTTATCGGTATTAATGATTCAGGTGGAGCGAGAATTCAAGAGGGCGTAGATGCGCTTGGTGGCTATGGTGAGTTATTTCAAAGAAATGTTATTGCATCTGGTGTTGTTCCACAAATAACTCTCGTTATGGGGCCTTGCGCAGGAGGCGCAGTTTATTCACCAGCACTTACTGATTTTATTTTTATGGTCAAAGGTTCATCATATATGTTTGTAACTGGACCAGATGTCGTTAAAACTGTCACAGGCGAAGAGGTGAGTCAAGAAAAGCTTGGTGGTGCAAAAGTACACACTGTAAAATCTGGTGTTGCTGATCTTGCTTTTAAAAATGATATTGAGACCTTGCTTGAAACTAGGCGCTTTATTAATTACTTACCGCTATCCAATAGAGGAGAGTTGCCAATAAGGTTAACGCGAGATCCTGCAGATAGAGTTGACATGTCTTTGAATACTTTGGTGCCAAACAGTGCTAATAAATCATATGATATGAAAGAGCTGATTGAAAGGATAGTTGATGAAGGTGATTTCTTTGAATTACAAACTGATTATGCCAAGAATATTATAATTGGTTTTGGTTACATGGAAGGAATGCCTGTTGGATTTGTGGCAAACCAGCCTCTGCATTTGGCTGGATGCCTAGACATCAATGCGTCTTGTAAGGCGGCAAGGTTTATTCGTTTTTGTGATGCATTTAGTATTCCTCTAGTAACCCTTGTTGATGTGCCAGGATTTTTGCCAGGAGTAGAGCAAGAATATAGCGGTATAATAAAACATGGCGCAAAATTGCTTTATGCTTACGCAGAGGCTACAGTACCCAAGATTACTGTAATTACCAGGAAAGCATATGGCGGCGCTTATATAGTGATGAACTCTAAACACCTCAAGGGAGATGTAAATTACGCTTGGATTAATTCAGAAATAGCAGTAATGGGCGCAGAAGGGGCAGCAGAAATTATATTCCGTGAAGAGTGCAAGGATCCAGAGAAAAAGCAAAAAGTCATAGAGCAATACAAAGAGGAGATAACTTCTCCTTTTGTTGCGGCTTCAAGGGGGTATTTGGATGATATTATAAAACCACAAAATACTCGTTGGAGAATTTGTAAATCACTAAAATATTTGCGTGAGAAGAAAGTACAAACTCCTTGGAAAAAACATGATAATTTACCAATATAAAAAATAAAATAATTATGGATAAGCCGTTATTTGAAAAAGTATTAGTAGCAAATCGTGGTGAGATAGCTTTGCGCATAATGAAGACCTTGCGTAAGATGGGAATTACCTCTGTTGCAATTTACTCAGAAGCAGATACAAACTCTGATCATGTGCAATATGCTGATGAAGCTTATTATATCGGCAACGCTCCTGCCACGGAGAGTTATTTATCAATTAAGAATATTGTAAGCGCGATCAGGGTTAGTGGCGCGACTGCAGTTCACCCCGGATATGGTTTTTTAGCTGAGAATGCTAATTTTGCTAATAGCTTAAAGCGTGAAGGTATTACTTTAATTGGCCCAAGCGCAAAAGTTATAAAGCAAATGGGAGATAAAATTGAAGCAAAGAAAATCGCTATAGAATCTGGTGTAACTACCGTTCCTGGTTATATGGGTATTATTCATAGCCCTGAACAAGCAATCGAAATAGCTCAAGGAATAGGGTTCCCAGTTATCATTAAAGCTGCTGCTGGTGGTGGTGGGCGAGGTATGAGAGTTGTAAACAATGAAAAAGAGATGGAAAAGGCTTATGCTTCTGCAAAATTAGAAGCTGAGAATTGTTTTAGTGATGGTAGAGTATTTATTGAAAAATTAATTAAAGCCCCGAGGCATATTGAGATTCAGCTTCTTGCAGATCAATTTGGAAATGCGGTATGTTTAGGAGAAAGAGAATGTTCAATACAGCGGTACCATCAGAAAGTTATTGAAGAAGCACCTAGTTCATTTGTAGACGAAGTAACGCGTCAAAAAATGTATACAGAAGTAATCGCCCTCTCTAAAAAGGTTGGATATTATTCAGCAGGAACTGTTGAATTTATGATGGATAGTAGTAAAAACTACTATTTCCTAGAAATGAATACTCGCCTTCAGGTGGAGCACCCCGTTACAGAGCTTATAACTGGTATTGATCTAGTTGAACAAATGATAAGAGTGGCAGCAGGTGAAAAGCTAGCATTTGTTCAAGATGATATAAAACTTGATGGCTGGGCAATTGAATCGAGAATTTGCTCTGAAGACCCTAGTAGAGGTTTTTTACCTTCAAGTGGTAGAATTTTAGAATATAAAGAGCCACCAAAAAGTACGAATGTTAGAGTGGATAGTGGCATTAGTGCTGGCGGTGAAGTAAGTATGTATTACGATGCAATGATTGCAAAATTATGTACTTATGCTAAAACCAGGGAAGAAGCAATTAACTTCATGAAGAAGTCCTTAAGTTCTTTTGTGATTAAAGGAATATCACATAATATCAGTTTCTTAGAGGCGATAATTCATAATCAGAGATTTATTGATGGTGATATTAACACAGGCTTCATCGAGGAAGAGTATCCAGATGGATTTTCAGGAGCAAATCTGACATCTGAAATAAGTGAAGTATTTGTTTCAACAGCCATTTTTGCTTTTTTAACTGAGCAAAAAAGAGCAGCATCACTCCCTAATCAAATGAGTGATCAATCAGCTAAAATAGGGACAAGATGGGTTATCACCATTGACAATACTCAATACCAGGTAATGATTAAACAAATTGATGGAGGGTATAATATTCGCCTTGATTCAACCCGCATTACTATCTCAAGTAATTGGAATATAGGAAGTCCGCTTATTACTGCTAATATAAATGGTGCTAAGTTTAATATACAAATTGAGAGGATATCAACAGGTTATAGATTGACTTGCTCAGGGATCTCTGTTGTAGCTTATGTGAGATCTCCAAGAATGTCTGAGCTTGAATCATTGATGCTTACTCGTGATGAAGACGATGACCAAAATGAATTGTTAGCCCCTCTTTCAGGGCAAATAGTAAGCATATGTGTATCTATTGGAGATTCAGTCGTTCTGGGGCAAGAGTTGGTAGTTTTAACAGCAATGAAGATGGAGAATATTATAACAGCTCAGAAAGAAGCCAAAGTAGCTAAGATCCTGGTAGCACCGCAGCAAAATGTCTCTGGCGGTCAGGTATTAATAGAGTTTGAGTAAGTGTTTATTATTTTGATGGATCTCACATCAAGTTTGGGATGACCACGCTCTAGTTATCTCAGGCGCACTTTAAACAGTCCTCCCGGGCTTGACCCGGGATCCAAGAGGCGTTGAGGTTATAACTACTTTAAGTGAATGGATCCTGAATTAAATTCAGGATGACTTTACTCTTTCTTAAAACCATAGTTGATGGCTATCGCGGTGTTCAGGATGACTAATGCTGTGCGTGAGCCATGTTGCACTTGATTGGAAAATCAATTAAAGCTCAAAATGACAGTAATAATTTTATTGAAGTCTATCTAGTTCGTGATTTAGTAAAGTGGTATTTATAATCTCAAGTTCAAAGAAAAATTTTGTTTTTTTTAGCGACAGTTTGTCTATTAAATCCTCAACTACTGTTAGATTAATTTTTCTATTCTTAGCAATAACCAGGGATTGTTCTTTTGCATCATTTACCATGATATATGGATCTAGTTGGCTTGCTGATGGGGTGATGAATGATATATCATTTTTTGCACTTGCATAAATTGGAGAAAAGAATTTAGTAAAATCATCATTATAAATTGCTAAATTACATATGTTTAGTCCGTTATAATCAGCTCTTGATTTGAAATAAGTACTTGAAGTGTAATGTTGTGCTAGGAGTTTTGAGCCACGTAATTTGTTTTCTGAGTCATATATTAAGCTTCCTTGTGCATTATTAGGCCAGAATAGATTACCTAAGTCATGCACGGCTCTCGTATAAATAAATACTAAAGCAAGGCTTATGGTAAATATCATTATGCTAAAGAATAAGTTTCTTACCATAATAAGCTCAAGTTATATATAACTACTTCAATCAGTTTTATGAATATAAACGGTGAGATAATGCCGCCCAGTCCATATAAAAGCATCCCCTTCCACAGTGAATATTTTGTTTTTATTTTATTAAAGCCACCAAATACTAGAGGCATTAAAGCTGGAATTATAAGGGCATTAAAAATTACTGAAGATAAGATAACACTATCAAGTGAATGAAATCTCATGAAATTTAGTATTTCAAGAGGTGGGAATACCGTGGAAAATAGAGATGGAATAATCACAAAATACTTTGTTAAATCAGAAGTAAGTGAAAATACGGTAACTTCCCCTCGCTTAACGGTCATTCTTTTACAGATATTTTTAAGTTCCAATAGTTTAGACAAGTCATGCTCATTAGAGATAACATTACCGGTGGCCATATCGTCATCCTCAAAGCTAAAACCTACATCCGCTTGCGCTAATGCTAAGGAGTCATTGATCCCATCTCCACACATTGCCACTATATATCCCTGTTGTTGCAATTCTCTTACTATGTCTAGTTTATTTTCAGGCGTAGCATCTGCATATACCTTATCAATGCCCATCTTTTTAGCTACATAATTAGCTGTAGTTGAGTTGTCACCAGTTAAAAGTGCGGTTTTAATCCCTAATTCATGGAATTTATCTAATTGTTTTTTTATGCCTTTGCGGAAGCGGTCTCTTAACTGAATCACGCCTATAATATGTTTATCAATAGTAACGATTAAAGGAGTCCCGTGCGCAGTTGATATTTGATAAGTTGCTTCTTTAATTAGAGGTGGAAATTTATCAGTTCTGATTTTTAAATACTCTGAAATTGCTTTTATGCTGCCTTTTCTAATTTC
>JAAFHP010000024.1 GCA_013298405.1 Alphaproteobacteria bacterium
AATCGTCAAGCGAGATGGGTTGATTTTAAAAACTCCTATAAAACTATGGATACTAGTTTTATGGAATCTGTTCTTTGGGCATTTAGTGAGCTATATAAAAAAGGCCTAATTTACGAATCAATGAGGGTAATGCCTTATTCTTGGGCTTGTGAAACCCCTCTTTCTAATTTTGAAACAAGGCTAGATAACTCGTACCGACAAAGAGCAGATAAAGCAGTAACTGTTGGCTTTAAATTAGCCCAAAAGCCAAAAAATGCCCCTGATGGTTGTAGCCAGTACAGAATACTAGCCTGGACAACCACTCCGTGGACATTGCCATCAAATCTGGCATTAGCGGTTCATGGTGAGATGGATTACTCATGCGTAGTTAAAGACGATGTTTGTTATATTTTAGCCTCTTTTGCTTTAAAAGCTTACTCTAAGGAGCTTTTAACAAGCGAAGATACAAGTTATATAACGTTTAAGGGAAGCGAACTTGCTGGCCTTAAGTATGAGCCACTTTTTGATTATTTTAAGAATCATGCAAATAGCTTTAGGATTCTTGTAGCAGATTTCGTGCTTGAAGGAGATGGAACGGGGGTGGTGCACATGGCGCCTGGTTTTGGTGAAGATGATCAGATAGTTTGTGAAAAGTACAATATTGAGCTGGTATGCCCTGTGGATAATGCGGGTAAATTCACTAGTGAAATCACTGATTTTGCAGGGATGCAGGTTTTTGAAGCAAATGACCCAATAATAATAAAATTAAAATCTCAAGGCCATTGGCTAAAGACCGAGCAGTATATTCACAATTACCCTCATTGCTGGCGGACAGACACGCCTCTTATATATAAAGCAGTTCCTTCTTGGTATGTTAAAGTCACTGAATTTAAGGACCGTATGGTTGAGCTTAATCAGCAAATTAATTGGATTCCTGGGCATGTTAAAGATGGATTATTTGGCAAGTGGCTCGAAAATGCTCGTGACTGGTCAATAAGTAGAAATCGCTTCTGGGGTACGCCAATTCCAATCTGGAAATCAGACGATCCTAAATATCCACGTATTGATGTATATGGCTCAATTGCTGAGCTTGAGAAAGATTTTAATGTTAAGATTGATGATTTACATAAACCATTTATTGATGATTTAGTGCGCCCTAATCCTGATGATCCGACTGGAAAGGCAATGATGAAAAGAGTTGGTGATGTGTTTGACTGTTGGTTTGAAAGTGGTTCAATGCCTTATGGGCAAGTGCATTATCCTTTTGAAAATAAGGAATGGTTTGAGAATCATTTTCCAGCAGATTTTATTGTTGAATATTCAGCTCAAACACGTGGGTGGTTTTACACTTTAATGGTTCTATCAACTGCGTTATTTGATCGTCCACCATTTTTAAACTGTATTTGTCATGGTGTAATTTTAGATGCTACAGGTCAGAAATTATCTAAGAGGCTTAATAATTATGCTGATCCGCTTGAATTATTTGAAAAATATGGATCAGATGCACTAAGGGTCACTATGCTATCATCAACTGTAGTAAAGGGGCAGGAGTTACTCATTGATAAAGAGGGCAAGATGGTTTTTGATACATTAAGGCTCTTTATAAAACCTATTTGGAATGCTTATCATTTCTTCTGTTTATATGCAAATATTGATGAGATAAAAGCGCACGAGAGTTTTGATTCTCAAAATGTTCTTGATCGGTATATTGTATCAAAATTAAAAATCACTGTTGATAAAATTAAGGAATGTCTTGATGCCTATGATAGTCAAGGCGCTTATGAAGCAATTGCTGCTTTTTTTGAGGTCCTTAATAATTGGTATATAAGAAGGAGCAGAAATAGATTTTGGAAATCAGAGAAAGATCAAGACAAGATGGATGCTTATAGTACGTTATATTCTTGTCTTAATAATATGATGAAAGCTGCATCGTCATTGTTGCCACTTATTACAGAGCATATTTATCTTGGATTAAATGGCAGACAAAGTAGCGTTCATCTAACTGATTTTCCTACATTAAATAATGTACAGCTGGATAAGAATTTAGTTGAAGCAATGGACCAAGTGCTTGATATTTGTAGTAGCGCACTATTTATTAGGAGCGGCGAGAATATCAGAGTGCGTCAACCCATTGCATCATTAAAAATATATATAGAAAATAGTCAAAAATTTGCAGGTTTTACAGATTTAATAAAAGATGAGATCAACGTTAAGTCAGTAGAGCTTAGCGATGATTTGGCAAGTAATTCTGATAAGAAGTTATCAATCAATTTCCCTATTCTTGGCAAGAGACTACCAACTAAGATGAAAAATATTATTGCCGCCTCCAAATTAGGTAATTGGGAGTTTAAGGATGGCAATTTGGTAATTTGTGATAGCACGTTGCAGCCAGAAGAATATTCATTCGCTCTGCTGCCTCATGCAAGTAAAGGTGCTTCAGCTTTTGCTACAAATTCAGGTGTAATCGTTCTTGATTTACAAGTTACAAAAGAACTAGAAAATGAAGGACTTGCACGAGATATCATTAGACTAGTACAACAAGCAAGGAAAGATGCGAATTTTGAAGTAGCTGACAGAATTTTGCTACAGCTTGAGTCTGAATTAGATCTATCTGAAGTTTTATCAGTACATGGAAGTTTGATTAACGATCAAACATTAAGCCAATTTGAACATGGATTTAAGGCTGACTACTCAACCAAAGGAGATTTGGCTGACTATGTATTGGAAATACATTTACAAAAGCTGTAAGTTGTGTTTAAGACAGATCTTGAAAGTACGTTTAGAACCCCCTTATTACTACACCACCTTGCAAACTGCCCCAAAGTCAGGTCTTGCCATACGTGGATACGGATTGTCACCATCTTTATAGCCTAGATTGCAAATAAAATTTGCTTTCAAATCTGTCCCTGCAAAAAATTCCTTCTCAATTGCTTCTGACGAAAAACCAGACATTGGTCCACAATCAAGACCGTGCGCTCTAGCAACGATCATAAAATATGCTGCTTGTAAACTTGAGTTTCTATAAGCAGTTTCGCTTGCAATCTCATCTGATGAAGAGAAAAATGCAATCATTGGTGACCCAGGATTATATTTTTCCATCAGTTTATAGAATTTTGTATCATAAGCAAAAATAGCAGTCACAGGAGCTGATTTTGTTTTGTCAACATTTCCAGGCATTACACACTTTATTAACTTCTCCTTCTCTACTGCACTTTGAACAAAAATAATTCTCAATGGACATGAGTTGCCTGATGTTGAACCCATTTTCATAGTATCATAAATTTTTTCTAATATATCATGACTAATAGGTTGATTCTTAAATTTATAGCAAGTCCTGTCGCCAAAGACATCGTCTACTGTTCTCATTTTTTTCTCCATTATTATTACTCGTCTTGCAAGTCACTTAAGCTCAATTTACCAAAATTAATTCCCTTGTCCGAGAAAATAATCTTGAAACTAGCATTACCAATCTCACTTTTTGTAGCCTCACCTACTACTATCCGATCAATAGATTTTATTAAAAACGATTTAGAGACAAAAAACTCTTCTGGTAACATTATCTCCACAAGATCGGGATATTTTTGCATCGCCACATCTATTTTACCACTAGGTATAGTAGCTTTACTTAGCTTAATAACCCCCTTCAAATCAAGAGATGCTTCATCTAATTTTAATTGCAACTCTGCTATGTCCAGTTTCCTATCAAAATCTACCTTTTCATTTTCTGCTTGATAATAAGAACCACTAAAATTCATATACCCCTTTTTAACAGCTGGATATTCTTGCACGGAAGAAAAATTAGCTGCAATAGAAAATTTAGAAACTATACTTTCTATTTTCTTTTCTTGGTTTAAAGAGAACTTTAAATCACTGATAACATAAACCTCTTTGCCCTCATATTGAACCAAAACCTGTGCATTAGAATATTCTAATAATCTTATTTGATCCCCAAATTGGTCATCTGCTTTGGTAAACAATATTGATCTGTCTAGAACAATATTGACTTCTGAAATTTTAGACAAATTATACATATAACTTCCAGCAGTATCCTCATCTGCTTCGTTAAACGTAAAAGATTTATCTAAAATAATCTTGAGATTATTTCCTAGATAATTACTAGTTACCGAAAAATTCTCTGTAGCTATTTCCTTCAGACTTGCTTGATCAATAAAAGTAATTTTAGGGGCAACAAAAGTAACTTTCCAATTAAATGGGAAACCAGAAAGTTTAGTATTTTCATATTGAAACTTGAGATTATCAGAATTGATTTGATCAACAAAATCTAACACTCTACTTTTTACATAATGCGCTCCAAGAACCCATAATGCGATAGCAGATACTACAACTATTAACGCTACCTTTCTAATCACCACTTAACCCTCAATTTCTATAGATTTATATTCCTAGTAGCAGTTGGTAATTTTATTCTCATACCATCATGCTCCTTGGTCAGAATTATTTGGCAACCAAGCCTTGAAGTATGTGTCAGGCCAAAAGCCAAGTCAAGCATATCTTCTTCTTCCTCTGTGGGCTGCTCTAGCGTGTTGTATATTTTCTCTTCTAAAATTACATGGCATGTTGCACAAGCAAGAGAACCCTCACACGCACCTTCTAAATCAATTTGATTGTGATGTGCAACATCAAGTATAGACAGTCCGACCATTGCCTCAACTTCTATCTCCTTATCATTATCAATAAAAATAACCTTAATTTTCTCTATTGCCATTTTTACTACCTATATCTTTTATATTCTTACCTTTTAAAAATACTTCTGCTCCAAGATCCAAGTGTCTTTGAATAAAAGTAGCTGCAAATCTGTTTAAATTATCAGTTTTCCTAATAATATCTTCACGATCGTCAAGTGCAAGTGCATTTTCTAGTGTTACTATAGCATTATCGATTTTATTTTTTTCTTTTTCACTAAGTATCTTTGGTGTTTCTGATATTGCTTTTATTAAGCCACCAATCAAATTCCTGCCTTGTTCCCTATTCTCTATTAATAACCTTTGATCGTGGTCATCTTGAGCATTTTCAAATGCTATCTTCAGCAATTCATTTACTTGCGTTAATTCAAGCCCATAACTTGGCTTTACTTCAATTTCATGAAATATTCCTTTATTATAGTCTCTAGCATTGACTGACAATATACCATCCGCATCAATTGAGAATGTCACTTCTATTTTTGCTCTACCAGCTTTGGTTGGTTCAAGTCCTTTTAATTCAAATTTTGCAAGCGATCTGCAGTCCTTAGCAAATTCTCTTTCCCCTTGTATGATATGAAATATCATACCTCGTTGATTATCTACATGAGTAGTAAACTCTCTTGCTACTGAAAATGGTATCGGAGTGTTGCGTAAAATTATTTTTTCAGCCACTCCTCCGTAAATTTCAATCCCTAGAGATAAAGGTATAACATCCAGTAATAAAGAATTTGATTTTTTCACAAGATTTTCAGCTTGCATAGCTGCCCCAAACGCAACCACTTTATCTGGATCAATATCATTATGAATCGGAAGATTAAAAGTTTCTTTTAATATCTTTGGTACAAGGCCTATCCTTGTTGACCCTCCAACTAAAATTATTCCATCAAAACTGATCATTCCAGAGTCATTAATAGTATTTTTTGTAATATCAATAGTTTGCTTGATTATAGGGTGAATAATATCATTAAATTCATTGATATGTATTTCTAAAGACTGCCCAGCATGAGTGTACGAAACGTACTCCTTTGTTGATAATTCTTCTTTAAGCTTCTTGACTATAAATATTAGCTCATCATTGAGATTTAAGCTCAATTTTTCACTCACATATTCTGCCAGTGCAAAATCAATATCATCTCCTCCTAACATAGAATCTCCACCAGTAGCTATAACTTGTATAACTCCTGTTTGCATGTTGAGGATGGATACATCAAATGTACCTCCTCCAAAATCATAAACCAAATACGATCCTGATTGTAGTTTGTTTAATCCATAAGCGTATGCAGCAGCGGTAGGTTCTGCAATCAACCTTTGTACATGTAAACCAGCCAGTTTAGCTGCCAGAATAATCTGCCCTCTTGCGTTATCATCAAAATATGCTGGCACAGAAACCACTGCCTTTTTTATTTCGCCTAGACTCTTTTCTGCGTTAAACTTCAAATATTTAAAAATTTCAGACGCAACTTCAATAAGAGTTAATTCTCTATCATCAATTTTCAATTTAGGCAATCTCCCAGTCAGATCAATTTCTTTTGATAATAAGTTTAGATTTTGATTATTTATTATTTCTTCTGATGACTTAGCCAGCAAGCGTTTAATAGATCTAATCGACCTATTGTTATTTAGCGTCGGTTTAAGAGTTAGCTTCTTGTCTTCTACATATATAACTGAAGGAACTAGTTCACCACCATCACTCATTCTAATTATAGAACTCTTGTAGTCTTTTGATAGTGCTATCAAAGAATTGGTTGTACCAAAGTCAATACCTACAATCACATCATCTGCTGGCTTTATACCGCCTGGTTCGCTAATCTCTATTAATTGCATTTCTTTTAGATTTAATATTTTCAAGCAAACTATTAAGATACTTCAGTCTTACAGCAAGATCAAGCGCCGGTATTAATTTCCTATCTTGTATACACTGGGCAAAGCTATTCTTTATTGACTCTTTATATGAAAGTAATGCATTTTCTTTACTCTCTAATTCCTGATCATTCATTATATTATCTATCTCTTCAAATTGATCATAAATATCTGATATTTGATCGTTTGATAATACGGATCTTAGCGCATGCTCTGAAGTATCAACTCCATATAAATTAAGCAAATGCTCAGCCCTGAAATAATCATCTATCAATATTTTAAGTGCTTTATTAAGCATCATTGAAATTTCTATGTTTTTATTTACTGTTTCTGGATCTTGTGCATTATCTGGGTGATATAATCTTTGCTTTTCTAAATATTTATCCTTGATCGTTTGCTGATCTATATCATATTGCTGCTCTACGCCAAAAAGGTTAAAGTAATTGATTTTCTGCATTTTATAAACCCAACAGCACTTTATCGTTATCTAAAAAAAACTCTTTTATCATAATCCTAAATCTATTAAAACAGTCATCAGCTATGTTGTTTAAAAAATAATAAAGTCATCTGCCCCCTAAGTCATCCTGGGCTTGACCCAGGATCCATCTTAAGCCATCATAACCGTCAACACTCTTTGGACCCCGGATCAGGCCCGGGGTGACTAGAGCGTAGTCATCTTACAATCCCAAACTTGATTTGGGATCCACAAGGGCGTTATGGATGCCGAATCAACAGACTAACAAGAGATTATACTAATATTGAAACACACCCCTAACAGTCTTTATCCTTATTCGATAGAACTTTTACTATTCCCATTAGCGTCTGCACTTCAACTTGAGTAAGGCTATCTATTCTTGTAAAAATATTTCTTATTTTAATACTCATCTGTTTCTTTTTCTGAGGAACACGAAAAAAACCATTTTTATCTAGTTTATCAAACAAGTCCTCAAAAAAATACTCTAATTGACTATGAGACGCAGCCGGACCAAAACTAGTCCTCGCTGTTACATTGCGTTTACAAGAAAGTTGATAACATACTACTGCAACAGCATGAGCAATATTCATAGAAGCCTGCTCTTTTTCCGTTCGAATTGAAATGACTTTATTAGCTCTAGTAATTTCATTATTGTTAAGCCCGCTACTTTCGCGGCCAAACAAGATTCCAACTCTATTTTTAGCTAAAAACTCATCAGCAATCTCATCAAGATATACTTGCTCTTTATTTATGCTTCTAGTCATTGATGTTGTTGCATATACCTGCTCTAAATCAGCTATTGCCTCATGTAGATTAGTAAATACTCGCGCACTTTCAATCACATCAATTGCTCCAACTGACATACTTTGGGCTTTCTCGTTTGGCCAACCATCACGTGGATTAACTACTCTTAAGTCGCTAAAGCCAAAGTTCTTCATTGCTCTAGCTGCGGCTCCAATATTCTCTCCCATTTGAGGTTCAACAAGTATTATCGATATATTACTAGACAAATTACTGACCACTAAGTACTTCTCCGGAAGAAAAACTACAAATTTCTCCGCTAGCTAGTTGTAACTTAATAGCGCCAAAATCATCAATTTCTTTAAAAGTACCTGATATTCTTATATTTCCATCATCGATAGTAATTACTTTATTTAATCTATAAGCCCTTTTAAGCCATTCTTTGCGAATATTGCCAAAATTTGAATCTGCAAGCCATAAGCGATATTTTTTATCAAAAATATCCACTAGTGCCCCTAATAACTCATCTGAATTATCTACTATCAATCCTTCATCATATAAACTTGTTGCTGGAAAATTTGTTGCACTTGGAGCTTCAATGACATTAATTCCAATCCCTACTGCTATATATGTCCTATTACTAAATGATATTGATTCAAGTAATAATCCACCAACCTTCTTAGAATTAATTAAAATATCATTAGGCCATTTCAATTTGATTTCTAGTGCTTGCGATTTTTTTTTAAGTAACTCTACAAAAGCATCATATACTGCATTAGCAGCCAAAAATGATAATTGTGAATTATTTTTTGATGACCCAGGTACTGAAAGTAAAATAGTCATGTGTAAATTACCTGGTATGGAAATCCAGGAACGCCCTTTACTTCCCCTGCCACCAGTTTGGGTATTAGCTAATATAACAAAATCACCGCTAGCACCAGATTTTGCTATACGCAGAGCTTCTGTATTTGTACTATCAATAGTTTCAAATATTAAGAAATTATAGTTCTTTAGCCAATTTAATCTCATTTTCTCGAACTATCATTTTTATAATATATATCTGTGAGCAAACATGAAGAAAAATAGCACAAAGGATAATGTAACAACAGTTACTAACCATAAGCCACTTTTAGTGTTTATAATTTCAATTTTATTTATTGGTTCCATAAAATACATATATTTTATTACTTTCAAGTAATAAAAAGCTGCAATTACGCTTGTAATGAAACCCACTAAAGCTAAAATAATCTCACCCTCAGAGATGGCGTTTAAAAATAAATAATATTTACCAAAAAAACCAGCAAGTGGTGGAAGACCAATCATTGAAAACATAATTATTGAAATACAAGCAGCAAGGGTCTTACGCTGACTCGCAACTCCTTGTATATCTTCAAAGGTTGCATCATCACTTTTTGTCCCAAGTAATGCTACTAGACAAGAAAAGAAACACATTACTGAAATAGAATATATCAGTATATATACAAATGCAGCGTAATTTCCATCCGGTGAAGTTAGTGTAACGCCAACAAGTACGTATCCTACATTAAGAATAGTACTATAAGCCATCAATCTTTTTAAAGAATTTTGCTTTAATGCTCCAAGAGAGCCTATGATCATTGAAATTATTGCAGCTATTTTAACGAGATCATGTGCGATTATATGATACCCAGCAATGACCCCATCAGTGATATTAATTAATACAATAAGCATAGCAACTTTTTGTGCCGCTGCAAAATAACTAACTACTGAAATTGGTGCACCTTCATATACATCTGGAGTCCAGATATGCATTGGCGCTGCTGATAATTTAAATAAAATAGATGCAAATACTAAAATAGCCCCGATTATGAGCCTTATGTCTACTACATCAGAGGCGAATTGTTGTTTAATCTCTATGAATTTAATACTACCACTATACCCATACAAAAACGATATCCCAAGAAGCATTAAACCACTCATCAAAGCCCCCAGGATAAAGTACTTCAGACCAGCTTCAGAAGATTTAGCGCTTTTAGTGCTAAAAGCAGCCAAGGCATAACCTGAAAGTGCCTGCAATTCTAAGCCGCAAAACAATAAAACAAAATCCCTGGCAGAAATTGCAATAAATGCCCCTAATGTAGAAAATAAAATTAGGGTAACAAATTCAGTTTTGTAAGTTTTATCAAGAATTTTTACTAAATCTGAATATACTACAATACTCATTAAACCAAGACCCAAAACAATTGCTTTAAAAAGCGAGATTGCCTCAGAGCTTGCAAAAGAATAGCCAAAACCGACTTGATATCCACTATTATAATACAACAAATAAGCAACTAGACTAAGACCTAAAAGAGAAGTAACTACATATAATTGTCTATTTAGTTTTTGCAAGTACACTGCTAGCAATTGCATAATCATCGCTAATGACGCAAGTAAAATTTCAGGAATAACTATTGAAAACTGAGCTAACATTTCTTTAATTCACATTATATTGCTGTACTATATATTTTACTGGCTGTTCAATGCTACTTAAAACCGAATTTGGTTTTACGCCAAAATATATTATTAATATAATTAATGGCATTAATGCTGCTTTTTCGTATAAAGCAAGATCACTAAACTTCGCTACTTCCTTGTTTTTTACTGCCCCAAAAACAACAAGCTTATACAGTCTGAGCATATAAATTGCCCCAATTACTACACCAAAAGCACAAATGATGCCAACCACAGGCGATGCAGATAAAATACCAACTATACTTAAAAATTCTCCAATAAAACCGCTTAAACCAGGTAACCCAACCGATCCTAGCATTGCAATCATAAAGAAACTGGCAAACACTGGCATACTCGAAGCCACACCACCATATTTACCGATCTCTTTAGTATGATGACGTTCATAAAGCACACCAACAATTAAGAAAAGTGCCGATGAGATCACTCCATGACTTACCATTTGGAACACCGCCCCGCTAATACCATTTGTAGTAAAACTAAATATACCAGCTGTAACATACCCCATATGAGCCACAGAAGAATATGCTATCATTTTCTTCATATCTTCTTGTGCAAGCGCCACTAAAGAAGCATAAATCACTGCAAAACAGCTTAGCCATAATACAAAAGGAGCAAAGTACACACAAGCATCGTGTAATAGTGGTAACATCACTCTCAAGAAAGCGTACCCCCCAAGTTTCAAGAGAATACCTGCAAGCATAACCGAACCAGCCGTAGGGGCTTGTACGTGCGCATCTGGCAACCATGTGTGAAACGGCACCATTGGTACTTTAACAGCAAATGAAGCAAACATCGCAAGCCAAAGAAGCTTCTGCACTCCAATTTCAGGAACAATAGCAAAGGATAGGTCTTGAATATTAAACGTACTGTATTGAGTATATATATAAATCAAGGCCATTAAGAAAAATACTGACCCTAAGAAGGTATATAAGAAAAACTTAACTGCTGCGTAAACTCTATTCTCTCCTCCCCAAACACCAATGATTAAATACATTGGAATAAGAATTACTTCAAAAAATCCATAGAATAAAAGTAAATTCAGCGATGAGAAGGCACCAATGCAGAATGACTCAAGCAATAGAAAGCAAAGTAAGTATTCTTTAATATAAATTTTAACTGTAAATAAGCTAGCTACAATACATAAAAAGGTAAGCATTGCTGTTAAAAATACAAAATAGATTGAAAGACCATCAATACCTACATGAAACTCTAAGCCAATAGCATCAATCCATCTATATCTTTCAACAAATTGGTAATGATTCATTGGCATGTTGCTATCAAAGCTAAATAGTATGTATGCTGTAGCAATCAAAGTTAATAGAGATGATAGAATCGCTACGTACATTGCGTATATTTGCTTTCTATCAGTCTTACTATGGCTAATAAAGAATGTAATATACAACGCACTAATTAGTGGTAATAAGATACTAATTGACAATATTGGCAAATCAGACATCTTTGTATCTACCCCACATAAACGTTAAATTTCCATACAAAGACCGTCAGACATACTATTAAAGCGAAGATAATATAAAACACGTAACTAAATATGTATCCTGTTTGGAACTTACTCACTATACCAGCAAATTGCTTTGTGAGAACACTGAACCCATCTGGACCAAACCTATCAATAACTTTTTTGTCGGTATATTGTGATATTTTACTCAAACAATAAATTGGACGCACAATAACCATTGCAAATATTTCATCAAAGAAGAACTTATTTTTAAGGATGATATACAAGAAACTCATCGATTTAGATATCGCATTATACAAATGACATTTATATACGTAAATGCCAAATAGTGCGCCAGATATACCCACAATCAGAGGTAGTAGTTCAATAGATAATGCCTGGTGCCCATGATGCTCTGCTTGCAAGAAGAATAAACTGTCCGCAAAGAAACCTGCTTGCTTATCAATGAGTAATATATATTTACCTATCATACCCGCAAATAAAGCACCAGCAATAAGCACTATTAACGGAATATTCATCACTTTTGGTGCTTCATGTGCATGAGAAAATGTTTTGTTATCCAACTTTGTTTGCCCGTGGAATACTAGCATTATGATCTTAAATGAATATATAGCAGTAAGAGTTGCTGCTAATATACCTAAATAAAATGCGAATTTACCCACTTGCCCGTGCGTATACGCAGATTCAAGAATTAGGTCTTTTGAATAAAAACCAGCAAATGGGAAAATACCAATAATCGCAAGTGATCCAACCCAGAAACTGGCATAGGTAAATGGCATCTTTTTCATCAAGCCACCCATTTTGAAAATATCCTGCTCATGAGCTGCATGTATTACACTTCCTGCCGCAAGGAAAAGAAGAGCTTTGAAGAAGCCGTGCGTCACAAGGTGAAACATACCAGCCTGATAGGCTGAAACACCGCAAGCAAAAAACATGTAGCCAAGCTGAGAACAAGTTGAATATGCGATTATTTTCTTTATATCTTCCTGAGCAATTGCAACTAATGCCGCAAATAAACAAGTTACCGCCCCAATTATAGCAATAATATTCAAGACACTAACACTATACTCAAATAAAAATGAACATCTTGCTACCAAAAACACACCAGCTGTTACCATCGTCGCAGCATGAATAAGCGCAGATACCGGCGTTGGACCTTCCATAGCATCAGGAAGCCATACATGTAAACCAATTTGAGCTGATTTACCCATGCAACCTATAAACAGTAATAGACAAATAATATCTAATAATTTGTACTCCATTCCTAATACAGCAACAGAAGTATTAGCTAGATGATGTGCATGTGCAAACACTGTCTTAAAGTCAATCGCTTTGGTGTACATGATGATCAAGACCATTCCTATTATAAAGGCAAAATCACCTACTCTATTAACTATAAACGCTTTTACTGCTGCAGCATTGGCTGATTCTTTCTCGTAATAATAACCAATTAAAAGATATGAACATAAACCCACCCCTTCCCATCCAAAAAATAGCTGCACAAAATTATCAGCTGAAACCAAAGAAAGCATAAAGAAAGTGAACAAAGATAAATACGATAAAAACTTAGGCAGATTCTTATCATCAGCCATGTAACCAAGTGAATATATATGAACTACAGCAGAAACATATGTAACAAGCAGAAACATAATAGCTGTTAACTGGTCAACATAAATGGCCCAATTAATGTTCAAACTATCTATACTAATCCAAGTTGCAATCACATGATGTACATGCTGCCTTTCTACTCCTACTTTAAAAAACAAATATGTTGCACTAGCAGCAGCAATTAGAATTGAAATACTAGATAATAAACTTGCACGCTTAAATGAAACTTTCTTGCAATATATTCCGTTTAGCAACCCAGACATAAGCGGCAAAAAAACTACTAATTTAGCTAGATTTTCCATCCCTAACCTTTCATCTGATTAATATCTTCTATTTCAATAGAATGTCTGTTTCTAAAATATAACACAAGTATTGCAAGGCCTATTGAAACTTCGGCAGCAGCAATAGAAAGCACTATAATGCTAAATACTTGACCAACAATATCTTGTAAATAAACAGAGAATGCAACAAAGTTAATATTGACAGCCAAGAGCATAAGCTCAATTGACATTAATATCGTTATCACACTCTTACGATTCATAAACAACCCGGCTACTCCTATCGAAAATAGAAGAGATGAAAGTATAAGATAATGCTCTAAACTAATATCACTAATTGTCATAATCTAAATTTTCTAATCCTTGTTTACCATCAGCCTTTGCTATTACTAGGCTATTGTCTTTATCTCGCTTAATTTGGTCTTTCACTTTTTGTCTTTTTACATCTGGACGCAACCTAAAAGTAAGAGTAATACTTGCGATCATAGCGACAAATAAGATCATCCCCGCGGTTTGAAATGGCAGCACAAATTCTGTATATAACAATCTTCCCACCGCATAAGCATTACCTAGTTCAGGTGTAATCCTAAAGGCACTAGTTTCCATAGGAACTATGATCTTTTTATTGATCAAAATTATCACCGCAAGATCAGCAAAAAGTAACACAGCCATTACAAATGCAAACCACATATCCATATCTAATTTCCCTCTTAGCTCTGATAATTTTATATCAAGCATCATTACAACAAATAGAAACAATACTGCTACCGCTCCAACATAAATAATAATGAGCATCATTGCGATAAATTCAGCGCCCATAAGCACCATGAGTCCAGCGCCATTACAAAATGTAAATATTAACCACAGCACTGAATGTACTGGATTTCTGCTAACTATCACCGCTAAAGCGCTTAAAATTATTAAAGATGAAAAAACGTAGAAAAAGATAGCCATAATTCATTACCTATATGGATAATCATCTTTTAGCTTTTTAGCAAGCTCTGCTTCCCAAATTTCACCATTACGGAGAAGTCTGGCTTTGTCATACAATAACTCTTCATGAGTTAGAGTAGCAAACTCAAAATTAGGCCCCTCAACTATTGCATCTACTGGGCAAGCTTCTTGACACATACCACAATAAATGCATTTTGTCATATCTATATCATATCTGGTAGTTCTTCTACTGCCATCAAAACGTTCTTCAGCTTCTATTAATATTGCTTGAGCAGGGCAAATAGCCTCACATAATTTACACGCGATGCACCGCTCCTCACCATTTTCATATCTCCTTAAAGCATGCTCACCCTTAAATCTTGGGCTAATTGGACTTTTCTCGTACGGATAATTAAGCGTAACCTTGGATTTAAAAAAATATTTCAAAGTAAGCGCCATACCGACTAAGATTTCATACAAAAACCAAGATTTTATACATTTCAACATCAAAACTACCCTGGTAAATTATCAGTAAAAAACAATAAAGATGCAACTAGCACCACCCAAAACAAAGTAAGCGGAAGGAAAAACTTCCAACCTATACGCATCAATTGATCATATCTATATCTTGGCAGAGTTGCTCTAAGCCATAAAAATACAAATAACAAGAAAGCTATTTTCAATATAAACCAAATAATTCCTGGAACTATTGTCAAAAATTCAATGTTAAATGGAGGTAAATACCCACCAAGGAAAAACACTGTTGTTATAGCGCTTACTAAAATCATATTTGCGTATTCCCCAAGGAAAAATAACGCAAAACTCATTGATGAATATTCAACATTATAACCCGCTACTAATTCAGCTTCAGCTTCAGGCAAGTCAAAGGGGAGCCTGTTTGTTTCGGCCAAAACCGAAATAAAGAACACCACAGCCATTGGTGCTAGGAGTAATTGAATCCAAAAAGGACATGTTCTTTGATATTCCACGATCTCACTTAAATTTAATGTACCAGTTACTAGTAGTACAGTAATGATAACAAGTCCCATCGAAACTTCATACGAAATCATCTGCGCCGAAGAACGAACTGCTCCAAGAAATGCATACTTAGAATTACTAGCCCAGCCAGCCATGATAATACCGTATACACCTAATGAAGAAATTGCCAAAATATAAAGCACACCTACATTAATATCTGCAAGCACCATTCCAGCATCAAAAGGAATAACCGCCCAACCGATCAGACTGAGCGTAAAAGTGATCATGGGTGCAATTATGAACACTATCTTGCTTGATGGCTCAGGAATTATTACTTCTTTAAACATTAATTTCACTGCATCAGCAATTGGCTGCAAAAGACCAAACGGACCAACTACATTAGGACCTCTTCTCATCTGCATTAACCCTACAACTCTTCTTTCAGCGTAAGTTAGGTAAGCTACAGCTAGCAACAAAGGTAAAACTATAAGCACAATTTTAGCAACTATAAATAATAATGGAACAATAATCTCATAAAATTGAGCCATCATGCAACCCTCTCTAGCTCTTGGTCTAGAACTTTACTACATTTAGCCATCGTTACTGAAGCTCGGCTTATTTGGTCTGTCATATAATAATTCATTGCTACTTTAGATAAGGGCTTTTTAAGTAATTTATCTTTCGAACTAAATTCAGAAAAATCTGATTTTAAAATTTGATCAATATTGGCGAAGATAGAATGCTCTTTTGCCATAGTTTCACGAACTTCTGCCAAACTGCTAATGCCAAAATCAATATTCATTGCTTTTGCTAAATTGACTATAATATTCCAACTTTCTTTTGCATAACCAACTGGTGAAATAGCCGCCCTTGCTACTTGAGGCCTACCTTCAAGATTAACAAAAATTCCATCTTGTTCTGTATAAGCTGCCTCAGGTAATATTATATTTGCTCTGGCTGCCATTTTATCTCCATGATGACCTTGGTAAATAACAAAACAATTATCGCCAATTTTTGCCGCATCAAAATCATCAGCATTTAATACATAAAGCACCTTAATTTCGTCACTTCTTGTCATTTCTAGAATTTTATCAGTACCGTCTCCTTTTGAGCCATATATAAAACCTAGGTCTAAGGCCCCCACCATAGAAGCGTGATTGTGCAGAATATTAAACCCGTTCCAATCTTTTTGCACAATATTGTATTTTTTTATTATTTCGTGCACCAAATTAATAATAGCATAACTATCTGACCTGACTAAGGCCGAATCTCCAATAATAATCATCGGATTTTTACTGGCTTTAAGCTGCTTCGAGAAATTTGATTTACCAGATTT
>JAAFHP010000025.1 GCA_013298405.1 Alphaproteobacteria bacterium
ATTGTCTTCGTATGCGGTGAGTTTGAGGATCAAATGGCCAATTCTATAGTTGCTCAATTGCTTTTCTTAGAGGCTGACAATCCAGAAAAAGACATATTTATGTATATAAACTCTCCTGGTGGAGTTGTAAGCTCTGGCTTTGCCATATACGATACAATGCAATATATAAAACCCAAAATTGCTACTCTGTGTATTGGACAAGCATGCTCAATGGGTGCGACAATTTTATTAGCAGGCACTGAAGGTATGCGCTATGCACTGCCAAATAGTCGTATCATGATTCACCAACCACTTGGCGGTTATAGAGGACAAGCAACTGATATTGAAATTCATGCAAAAGAAACCATGAAAGTAAAAAAAATGCTTCATGAAACATATGCTAAACACACTGGACAAAAAATTGAAAAAATCGCTAGCACGATGGAAAGAGACCATTTTATGTCTGCAGATGAAGCAAAAGACTTCGGTGTAGTTGATAAGATTATTAAAAGCAGAGATTTAATTCTAGTAAAGAAGTAGTGTTTACTTTTATAATAATTACTGATAAACAGATATTAGTAGATAATTTGGATAGCATATGACAGGACGTACAAGTAAAAAATCTCCACACTGCTCTTTTTGTGAAAAAGGTCAATTTGAAGTTAAAAAGCTAATTGCTGGCCCTGCAGTTTTTATCTGTGATGAGTGCATTGAAATTTGCCAAGATATCATCAATGAAGAAGCCAAACAAAATGTTGAGGATATTTCCTCAACCATACCAAATCCAAAGGAAATATACAAAGTACTGGATGAGCACGTCATAGGCCAAGACAAAGCAAAAAAAGTATTAGCAGTTGCAGTATATAATCACTACAAACGACTTGATAGTCTAATCAACAAGAGTGATGAGATTGAGTTGAACAAATCAAATATCATGCTTGTTGGTTCGACTGGTTCTGGTAAAACTCTGCTTGCTCAAACTCTTGCTAAGATTTTAAATGTTCCATTTACCATGGCTGATGCGACTACTCTTACAGAAGCTGGCTACGTTGGCGAAGATGTAGAAAATATTTTACTACGATTACTTCAAGCCGCTGATTTCAACGTCGAACACGCTCAAAAGGGTATCATATATATTGACGAGATTGATAAAATAGCCAAAAAATCTGAGAATGTTTCGATTACCCGTGACGTATCTGGTGAAGGTGTACAACAAGCTCTTCTTAAGATTATGGAGGGCACTGTTGCTTATGTCCCGCCTCAGGGTGGCAGAAAACACCCTCAACAAGATTTCATACAAATAGATACCTCTAATATATTGTTTATTTGCGGCGGGGCATTTATGGGCATTGAGTCAATCATTTCTGCTAGAAGCGATAAGAGTTCCATAGGTTTTGCAGCTAATGTTAAATCTAAAGAAGAAATGAGACATAGTGATATCCTAAACGATTTGCAAATTGAGGATTTAATTAAGTTTGGTATGATTCCTGAGTTTATTGGTAGATTACCAGTAGTGGCCACTTTGAAAGAATTAGACAAAGAGGCGCTCATTAGAATCTTGGTTGAACCTAAGAATGCAATAATTAAGCAGTATAAGAAGTTATTTTTACTGAATGAAGCTGAGTTAATTTTTACCACAGAGGCACTTGACACTGTTGCAGCAAAAGCACTCAAAAGAAATACAGGTGCACGGGGCTTGCGCTCAATTATAGAAGATTTATTACTTGAAGACATGTATAATTTCTCAGATTTGAAAAATAAAGAAATTACATTTAACGCTGAATCCGTTGAAAATGGTACTGGAGCGATAGTAAAGACAAAAAAGGTATCAAAGATTCCTTACAACAAAAATTCGAGAAAAAAACTAGCTGTATAATCATGGTATCATTCATAGCAGAAAGAGAAGAAAAGCTTAAGCAGTTCATCAATAAACATTTCAATAATGAACCGCACAAAGTTGACCTAATGCCTGGTGACGCAGGTATGAGGAGCTACTATAGAATTTCTACTGCTGAGAAAACATTTGTAGTGATGGATTGCCCGCCGAGTTACTCTAAAGTTAGTGATTTTACTAAAATAGCTAAATTTTTAACTGATAACGATTTCTCTGCTCCAGAAATATATGATATGGACCAAGAAAACGGCTATTTATTATTAGAGGATTTTGGCACTCTTGGACTTCGAAAATTCTTAGAAATAAACCCAGAAGCAAAAGATGAAGTATACAAACTTATTATCGATTTATTGATTTCCTTAACCGAAAAAGATTGCCCAGAAGGATTAAGTAGCTTTGACAATGCGTTGTTATGTAAAGAAGTTGAGATATTTGCTGACCAATACATACCTTATGCGTACTACAGAGAACTTAAAATGCATGAGTTTGATGAATTCATTGACCTATGGCAAGATGTTCTCTCTGAAATGCCTCTTGTACCAAATGCTATAGTTCTACGCGATTACCACTTAGATAATATGATGTATCTCGAAGATCGTGACTCATACAAGAAAATTGGCCTACTTGACTTTCAAGATGCACGTTATGGATCGGTAGTATATGACCTAGTGTCGGTCCTAGAAGATGCACGTTTTGAGGTGTCAAGATCCGATGCATTATCGATGATTGATTACTTTATTGACAAAAAAGGTCTTAATAAAGAGTCTGTTTTAGCGCAATACCATATCCTAGGAGCGCAAAGAAATATGCGTATACTAGGTGTGTTCGTTAGAAAATTCACTAGGGATAACGATAAAAGTTACATCAAATACCTCCCAACAGTAAAGCAATATCTTGACTACGATCTCTCTTACCCGGGACTAGAGAAAATTAAAGTGTGGTTGGATAAATTAAGGTAGTACAAATGATAGATACAATAATGTTATTTGCTGCAGGCCTTGGTAATAGAATGCGTCATTTAACTGAAAACAACCCAAAAAGCCTTATACATATACTTAACAAACCTATACTGCACTATGCTCTTGACTTATGCAAATTATATGATTTTAAGAGAATTGTAATAAATACTCATTATCTTCATGAGCAAGTTAACGACTCAATCAATCAATATAAGCAAAGCAATCTAGGGTTTCCAGAAATAGTGGTTTTATACGAGGAAGAACTACTCGAAACTGGAGGAGCAATCAAAAACGCCATACAGTATCTGGGAAATGAACCAATATTTACCCTAAATACTGATACCGTCCTCAAACCTGACTATAATATTTTTGAATATATGCTAAATTCATGGAATGCGAATGAGATGGATTTCTTGCTATTAATGCAAAGATATGAAAAGGCTGTGGGCTATAAAGGACATGGTGATTTTGATCTACTAGCAAATGGAAAATTATCAAGGGGTGACAAGGAAGCAAATTATAATTATATGTATTCTGGTTTGCAGATATTAATACCTCAAAAAATTGCAAAACATCCTTTAAAAATCTTTTCTTTAAGAGAATATTATCTAAACAGTGATAGAGTAAGAGGAATAGCGGCAAAAGATAACACAAGGTGGTATCATGCTACTACCCCAGATGATCTAGTGAATATAGAAATGGACATGCTAGCTCACGGGGATCACTAGAAAACAACTTAACTGGGATGATTAATGTTTTCATTAGATTCTAGAAACTACCTGTCTGCTGCATCGTTACTAGTTTTCTTGCTATTTCTTATTTTCTTCTACTCAAGAAATAGAACCTCAGGCGCTTCATTTACAAATGTAATGGTTTGGTTTTTAATTCTTGGAGTACTAATCATTGTCTATGCATTTAGGTTTGAGCTTGACTCATTTAAAAATAGGATTCTTTCAGTCCTTATTCCTTCCTACGCTTGGTCAAATACTGCTGGACAACTAATGATTGCCAGAAGCGCTGATGGTCATTTTTATGTTGATGTATTAACTGACAGTGATAGCAAAATCAGATTTCTTATAGACACTGGAGCAAGTGACGTAGCCTTAACTGAAGAAGCAGCGCTTTTATTTGGATTTAACCCCAAAAGCTTAAGATACACACAAAAATATAATACAGCAAACGGAGTAAGTTATGCAGCTCCTGTAAGAATAGGCAAACTAAGAATTGGTAACAAAGAATTTGAAGATGTTGCGGCTCATGTTACGTCTGGAGCGCTAGATATTCCACTGCTAGGAATGAGCTTAATTGGCAGATTCCGAGATTTCAAAATCACAAATGATACTCTTATATTAAGTTATTAAGATCAAGGATTTTTTAAAAAAAACGTACAAAAAGTTTAATTATGGAACACTCACATAATCATCAAGATCATGAACATCCTCTTCATAACCATAGCGCTATGCAAAAATTTTTGGATGGTTTTAATGTATATAAACCTTTGGTTGTGATTGTTGTTTTCTGTATCTTACTTTCAATAATTGAATCAAATGATTTTATTGCTGAAAAATTTATGTATAATTTTATGGGATATTTTTTCATTTTTTTATCGTTGTTTAAATTTTTTGACTTAAAGGGTTTTGTTGAAGGTTTTGCAACATACGACCTTGTCACAATGAAAGTTATAGGATATGGCTATTTTTATCCATTTATTGAATTTTTACTAGGTGCCTCCTATCTGCTTCAATATAATCTTTTTTGGGTAAACCTAATAACACTAACTGTAATGTCAATTAGCGGCGCCGGTGTGTTAAAAAGCATATTATCCGGACAAAAAATTAGATGTGCCTGCCTAGGAAGCGTATTAAACGTTCCGCTTAGTACTGTTAGTGTTTTAGAAAATCTTGGCATGGGCGCCATGGCTGCATACAAGTTGATTGTATTTTAAGTAGTAACTTTTGTTTAATATAAGACAATGACATTTGAAGACAGAACCAATCATTTCAAAAAAGTATTTCATAAAAATAATAATCAAAAATTTGAGTTTCTCTTCGCCGGAGATACAAGCTTTGGTGAAAATTATCAAGAAACAATCAAACAACAAGGGGGAATTTCCGTTTTAGAAACTCTAGGCTACGATCATGGACTAGAAAAATTCAAACCATTAATGACTAATGCTGATTTCGTCCTAGTGAATCTTGAAACTCCAATTACAAATTATAAAGAATCTCCATTCAAAAACCAAAAAAGTTATATCCATTGGAGCGATATAAAAAGAGCCCCAGAGACCCTCATAGAGCATAATGTATCTTTGGTAAGTTTAGCTAATAACCATACTTTCGATTATGGTATAGATGGTTACGAGCAAACTATTGATATCTTGGAGAAGTATAACTTACCTATCATCGGTGCAGGAGAAAATATAGAACAAGCAAGCAGGCCTTTCATTTGTGAAATCAATTTTGCTGATAAAAAATTTACCTTGGCAATTATTGCTGCCTTTGAAGATGTGCCTTCTTACCGAAATAAATATAAAGTATATGCAGATATTGACAAACCAGGATTAATGCCTCTCGATCTTAAGTGGATTGCTAAACAAGTAGAATTAATCAAACAATCAGATCCAGATACTTTTATCATTTTATTTCCTCATTGGGGCAATAACTATGAATGGTGCAACAAGGAACAACAAGATCTTAGTGATAGTATTTTTAATTGTGGCATAGATTGCATTATAGGTCATGGTTCTCATATGATTCAGGAGTTTGAAAAACGTGAAAATAAAGTGGTGCTATATAGCACCGGTAACTTCATGTTTAACTCTCCTGGTCGATACAAGAAATTAGATGCACCACCATACAGCTCCGTTGTTTCAATGACTATTGAATTAGTAAATGATCAATTTGAGATTGACTTGAAATTATATCCAATCTTTAGCGATAACAAAGTAACAAATTACCAACCAAGATTTTTAAATAAGGAAGAAATAGAAGATCTTAGTAAGAAGCTAATTAAACGAAAAGTAATGACCGATTCTCCAATAGCACTGATGCCTAAACAAGATCAATATGGCTATTACTACTATCTTCCCTCTATCCAAGAAAAATGGATAGGGATGATATTTCATGAACATCATAGTAAAAAAATGACGGCAAATACATTTAATTTAATTATGCATCGCGCGTCAGTATTAGCTCCTGCACTTGCGAAGTACAATTACAAGTTAATTTGCTATTCTCCAATCAATGTCAATAAACAAGATAAGCAAGTTACTGGTTATATTTGGCAAAACAACGAGTTTAAGCAAATTTCTATGAACCTGCCTAAAATTAATCATGATTTTTGCATTGGCCTAGACACACTTAACATCTACCGTGAATTTGTGCCGTGGGCTATAGAAGAAGGGTACCAAATTTACCCTATTAAAGCTATTAGAAAACTATGTCAGGATAAATTACTTTCGGCAGAAATTATATCAAAGTTCAATAAAGATGTAATACCTTATACCGAGATATTTAAAGCTTCAAAAGATCAATTAGAGAAATTTATCAAAATAAACTCTACTGTTTTTATTAAGCCACGCCATGGCAGCATGGGAAATAAAATATTTGTGGTAAAGTATGTAAATAATTCTGTAACTTGTGAATATTACTTGCAACAGAAAAAAGAGGTGTGTTTGTTTTCAACTCTGGATGAATGTGTAGATTATATAAACAAAAAAATAGATGAACAATATATTATTCAAGAAGCTGTAGATGTAATTCGTTACCGTGGGGCAGTCTTTGATATTCGAGCTATTGTTTTTAAAGAAGGAAAAAAATGGCATTTCTTAAGTGAAGTAAGGATCAGTAATACATCAAATGAAATCTCTAATGGCGGCAATACTGATATCCCCATTGAACTGCTTGAAAGAATTTATTCTTCTAAAGAAAAGGCAAATTTAATTTTTGATAAAATTAAAACAACAACAGTTGACATCACTAATTACCTAAATAAAGAATACGATGATAAGATAGATGACCTGGCATTTGACATTTTAATTGATCAAAACGAAAATATCTATATCGCAGAAATAAATACTAAAGCTGGCTTAGCTGGGTTAAGCACATATGCTGATTTCTTTAACATGAATAAGATAGAACGGAATTTTTACGAAAAATTGTCAGTACCACATGGGGAGTACTTAGCTAAATCACTGGTCCATAGAGATTCCACAAAAGAACTGCGGCAAAATAAAAGTAATGATGATGGGTCGGAATTTAGTGTAAAACGAGACTAAAAATCTAAATTGGAGTAATCTTTCGGCGGAGTAAAGCCGGGAATTCTATCCTCTAAAATAGGTTTAAATGATGGCCTGGATTTGATAACCAAGTACCACTCTTTGATCTTATGCCAACTATCCCAATTTATTTCACCAAAATAGTCAATTGTTGATAATTGAGCTGCCAAAGCTATATCTGCACAAGTAATTTGGTCCGAAACTAAATTACCTTTTCTCTCTAATACTGCGTTTAAATATTTTAAATGTTCATTTAGATTTGATTTTGCAGCTCTTAAAAAATCACTCCGTGGTTGACCTGAGCGCATTAACAATCTTATCATTTTTTCATCAATTAAAATTTTACTCACTTCGCGGTAAAACTTCTCATTAAACCAGTGAATCAATCTGCGTGTTTCAGCCCTTTGCAACTTGTCATTTGGCATCAGGTAAAAATCTTCCTGCACTTCTCTTATATACTCAATAATTGGGTAATAACCGGCTAAGTAATGATCTTTGTTAAGTGCTAATATAGGTAATAATCCTGATGGATTCATTGTCATAAAATCAGGCTTTTTTACCCAGTAATCCTCTTTAACAAGGCTACATTCAATTGCAAACTCTCTTATTAACACAAGAATTTGCCTTGAAAGCGGACAAATTGGATGATGGTACAATATCTGCATTTAGGAAATTACTATTTTAATTTTATTATTACACAAATTAATTAATGCGCTAATGCTATGCAGAAAAAAATAGGTAGTCTATAAGCCGGATTCTGTATAGCTATTGCTATTGCAGTTATTTATCTAGGGTACATGTTACCATGGACCTCAAGCAACCTACCCGCATAATAACCAGCTGTAGACTGCCAGGAACTATTTATAGTTCTATTATGCCTATTTGGCCTTGCTCCCAATGGGGTTTACATTCGCGCCTCTTGTCACCAATTGGCCGGTGCGCTCTTACCGCACCATTTCACCCTTACCTTAAATTAAGGCGGTATAATTTCTGTTGCACTTTCCCTTGAAATGATCTTGTAACCATTCCAGCTGGGCGTTACCCAGCATTGTGTCTACTTGGAGTCCGGACTTTCCTCGTGCCAATAAAGGCACGCAACTGCACGACTACCTAAGGTAAATTTTATTAATTATTAAAAAAAATGTCAACAACTATAAACTAAATTATGAATCCTGAATACACCACTAATAGCCCTAGAGTACCGCTTTGTTGCATGAATCGGTGTTAGTAAAGCTACTTCAGTTTTCTTAAAAATGCGATAAACAAAAAGATAATATAACTTAGAGCCGATATAAATATTGAAATAAACACTACTATAGCAAGACCTAGTACAAAAAGAGCATCACTTGGTTCGGCAAGTGCTAAATAAACAATTTGACCCATCGTAAATCCAAAGAAACCTAAAAAAATATGCGGCCTTATAAAACCCAGTATAAAAAAATTGGAGGTAAATAACGCTATCCAATAAATAGGTATATTATAAGAATCAAATGGAACTCCCATTTTTCCTGGTTTCATCAGCAACCAAATTAATATACCCATAAATAATGAAAGAAAAAATACAACCAATCTAGGTAATTGTTTCATTATTACTTCCTAATTAATAACACAGATTCATTATATCTCGATATAGTGAATTCTTAAATGTAATTCATTATGACTTAGATTGATTTGGCTTTTGAGCGCGTTATAAACAAATTCGAAATATCCATTAGATTGTTACCGCCAATTTTTAATAATACTTCAAAACTTCTGTTACTCGCTTAGCTTATTTGATATATTACTTCCCACTCTTAGTCTTAATTAAGTTTAAGAACAAGAAATTCACACGCATAAGCTTTGTTAGTCTGCTAGTTAGGTCTTTGGTTTGTTATGGAGGTTAAACTAACAAAACATAGCCCGGGAAGACTAGATATGTAGTCATCCCGCACTACCCTACAAGTCATGCTGTACTACCCTATAAGTCATCCTGAACACCGCAAAATCATCCCAAACTTGATTTGGTATCCATTACCTAATTTATGGATCCTGAATTAAATTCAGGATGACCTTTTATTCAGTTTCCCGGACTAGATCAGGGATCTAAACTGCTTTCAAGATAACCTATGAATGAGTTAGTCGCCAATTTTCTCCTATATTAATTTCAGTTTTAAGATCAACCTTCAACAAATAGGCGCTTGTCATATTTTTCTTAATAATACTAGAAACTAAATCAACTTCTTCGTCAGGACACTCAAATATCAATTCATCATGTATCTGCAATATTAGTTTTGCTTTTATACTTCTACTTTCAAACTCTCGGTAAATCTTTATCATAGCAATTTTAACAATATCAGAGGTGAGACTTTGCATAGGGGCATTTATCGCCGCTCTCTCAGAAAAAGATCTAAAATTATGATCTTTGCTATTTATATTTGGTAAATAGCACCTTCTTCCAAGTAAATTGGTAACATAACCATGAGTTTTAGCAAAATTGATTGTACTTTCCATATACTGTTCAATGCCTGGATATTTGATAAAATAACATTTGATATACTCAGCTGCTTCCTTCTGGGAAACACTGATCTGCTTTGCTAAACCAAAGGCACTAATACCATATATGATGCCAAAATTGATTGCTTTGGCTTTGCGCCTCAAATCAGGGGTGATTTGTGATATTGGGATATCAAATATCTGACTTGCGGTTTGTGAATGTATATCTTTTCCTTGTTCAAAAGCCTGTTGTAAATCATCTATAGCAGCAACATGAGCTAATATCCTGAGTTCTACTTGAGAATAGTCAGCAGATATCAGCTTCTTGCCAACTGGCGCAACAAAAGCCTCTCTAACTCTGTTTCCTTCTTCGGTTCTAATTGGAATATTTTGTAAATTTGGATTTACTGAGCTAAGTCTACCAGTTGAAGTGATTGATTGTACAAATGTGGTATGCACCCTATGAGTAAATGGATCAACCTGAGAAGGTAATGAGTCTAAATATGTGTTCTTTAGCTTACTTAAATGCCTATAATCAAGAAGTAACTTAGCAAGTTGGTACCCCTCCTCACTCAATTTTTCCAGTATTTCAGAATTCGTAGAATATGATTTTGTTTTGCCGCTAGGTTTACCATACGGAAGTTTCAATTTATCAAACAGTACCACGCCCAACTGTTTTGGTGATGAGATATTGAACTCCTGGGCACAAATTTTATATATTTCTTGCTCTACTTGAGTAAGTATTTGTCCGTATTCCCGAGATAATTTGTTTAAAAATGCTACATCTACTTCAATACCGGTTTTTTCCATATCATCTAGGATATAGCATATTGGCAATTCAATTGACTGGTACAGATCTAGTACTTTATCTGCAACAAGTCTATTTTGTAGTTCATTATAACACTCTATAAAATCTACCACTTGATAGCAGAATTCAGGCGATAATTGTTTAGATGTATATTCAAGAATAATCTCATTAAGTTGCTTTGCCTTTGCTCCCGCACTTGCTAAATAATCCATCAGCATCAAGTCATCAAAAGATGATGGTTTATACGATAAAACTTTTAAAATCCCTTTTAAGTTATACGTTACTTTCTTAACAGAATTATCTTTAAATATCTGATCTAGCAGTTGATTTACATCAGAATTAATCTCCTTATTTTCAATATTTACTGAAAATAAATCTCTTTCTTTGGAAGCAAGCGCATAACTTATCTTATAAACTGAGTTTGCTGCAGCAAGACAAAATATATGCATTGAGTTTTCTTGGAAATACGTCACCCCAATTATACCATTTCTTTTTATCACACTAAGTAGATCGTGGATTTGCTCTACTTTTACTACTGAAATTAAATTTACTTTTCTAACATTAGTTTGTGCTTTATTTGACTCCTGAGCAATCTTAAGCTGAAATAAACTCTCTACTCTCTTTATTAATGATTTAAATCCATAACGTTCAATAAAATTTGATAGTTTTTCAGCTGCTGGAGCTTGCCAACTAAACTCGCTCAACTGACAACCAAAATCCACATGATTATCTAAACCCACTAGCTTCCAGGATATTTTTGCATTTTCTAGATTATTTAATATTAAATTCTGATATCTGGGATTACTTAACTTGTCTAAGTTATTAATTATTTGCTCTAAACTTCCATATTCGTTAATTAAGCTAGCTGCTGTTTTAGGGCCAATTCCTGATACCCCAGGAATGTTATCTGATTTATCGCCAATAAGAGCTTGTACTTCTCTTACTTTACTTGCATCAACTCCAAATTTCTCTAAAATAACCTGCTTATCAATATATTTTGATTTAGCTGGATCATACATAGTGGTATTTGAATCTACCAATTGCATCAAGTCTTTATCTGACGAAATGAGAATTGCCTTTTGGTTACTCAAACTAGATTTAGTTGCTATTGCGGCAATTAAATCATCAGCTTCATAACCAGCCATAGATATGCATTTAAAGTTTAGTGCCAGCGCTACTTCTTTTACGAGCGGTAATTGCAGCAATAAATCTTCAGGTACCGGTGGACGATTTGCTTTATAATCCGGATATATTTCATGTCTAAAATTTTTACCACCATGATCGAGCACGACAACTGCCCTTTCAGGTTTAAAATCATTAAGAAGCTTAATCAGCATGGAGGTAAGCCCATATATTGCACCAACAGGCAAGCCATCCGGAGAAGTAAGGGGCGGTTGAACATGATATGCTCTAAAAACAAAACCATACCCATCTATAATAAGTAATGGCTTGTTTTCAGACATTACCCCTCTCTTGAATTTACATTATCAGCAATTAAATTTGCTGCGATTAATTCTTTTTGATTATTAACACCCATTACTAGCTGATGGTCCTTAGATTTGTAGTATGATACCTTTTCGCCGTCGCGCGAACATATTTCGATAATCTTAGTCAGATATAGTTCCTGTTCCTTGTGAATTGGATCAGGTTCAATACATTGATCAATGTATTTTTCTAAAATACCTGGAGCAAATGCCATGATTCCTGAATTACACAGATTAATTTTTAATTCATCTTCAGTAGCATATTTACTTTCAACAATTTTTTTTAAATTGCCATTTTGGTCTATGATTATTCTACCATAATGATTCGACTCATAACAATCAAAGGCGAGTGTCACCACTTTAGAATTAGTTTTATGAAGATGTTCAAATAAACCATTAATAATATTTTCAGTAATTAAAGGATTGTCTGCATATATTATTCCAATATCATGATCTTTCTTAAACAAAGCTTTAGCCACATACACCGCGTGCGCGGTACCCAATTGCTCTTCTTGATTAACAAGCTGACATCTGTCACTAAACAGGTGCAAATACGACTCGATGTGTCTAGAATAAACTAAAACAATATCTTTAGTCACCTGATAGCAATTCCTTATCACCCTTTCAAGCATAGGAACACCACCTACTTCATGCATTACTTTTGGTAACTCAGAGCTCATTCTGCTGCCTTTACCTGCAGCTAGTATAATTATCTGCATAAATTATAAATCGGAGAGTTTGTTATAAATTTCATCTGATAATTCATAGTTACCAAACACTTTTTGTACATCATCACTTTCTTCAAGAATATCAATAAACTTTAACAATTTATTTGCTTTTTCTAAATCATCTATAGTAATTGTATTCTGTGGGCGCCATATTAAATCAGCCTCAATTGGATCGCCATATTTCTTAGTTAAAAATTCCAAGCTATCTGAAAACGAATCTACTTGCGTATAAATAACATGCCCTCCATCTACTTCAACATCTATAGCTCCTGATTCAATTGCTGCTTCCATAACATCGTCTGAATTAGCAATTTCCATTGAAAATTCTATCCTACCAACTTTATCAAACATGAAACTTACACTGCCAGTTTCGGCCAAATTTCCACCATATTTAGTAAATGCACTCCTTATTTCAGATACTGTTCTGTTTTTATTATCTGTAAGAGTTTCTACTATGATCGCAACTCCACCAGGAAAAAAACCTTCATACCTATTTTCAGTATAGTTATCAAGGTCTGTTGGATCAGACGCTTGTGCTAGAGCTCTATCTATCCTCTCTTTAGGTAAGTTTAGGCTTCTTGCAGCCGCTATACCATTTCTAAGCCTTGGATTAGCAACAATATCAGTTCCTCCGATCTTTGCAGCTGTTATTATTTCTCTCACTAACTTTGTAAATAGCTTTGCCCTTTTTTTATCCTGAGCACCTTTTCTATGCTGAATATTTTTAAACTTTGAGTGTCCTGCCATTGTAAATACTTATAAATACTGCGCTTAAACTTTAAGTGACATTCTATGCAAATAGGCAAATAAGGCAAGTAATATAAACTATTTTGAATTTGCGATATTAAAATTAACCATAAAACTGGATATATTTATAAATATATAATATTATCGCACTTAATAGTCGATCAACTTGAGGATAACGAGTGCATAATTATCAACAAATAATCTCTAGTCTAAAAAAATTCTCTAGAGATTTGGGTTATAGTTGCTTTAACAGTTTTGCAGTAGAAGAAAGTCAAAGAGAAAGCATACTTGCACTAGATATAGTGGAGATCTTAAAAGATAATGTTGAATATATCAAATTTATGAGCAAGATGCATAAAAAAGACCTTGCTGATTGTATTCATACTTATCATAGCAAATACATCGCTTCATTTTCTAGTCATCACATCTCCAAAGAGAAAATAGCAGGATTTAACAAAGATTGTGAAGAGATACTAAAAAAGATACATGACACCTATGAAACTAATATGGAGAATACAGAGCTAGATCACATTGGGCAACTTGTTTATAAAATCACAAAAAGTGCAGCAGTGCTATTTGCAGAACAATCACATAATAAGGCAATCAAAGATACTATAATCGCTAATGCCATTTCTTTCCAAATAGACCAATTATCATTTGATGATCAGAATAAATTAACAGACCAAATATTAAGCGTTAAAGAATTATGGAATATTGAAAATGAAAATGACGCTAATAAAGATAAAAACAAGTATCGCTTTTTTCATAATTTCGAACATATTCTTAGTTTTAATCAAGATAGTCAGATAGTTGATGTGTTTGATCAAATTGTATGCTTGCTAGTTGATAAATTCAGTATTCTAGAAGAGCTTGATGACACACAGATACTGCATTTATTTGATAGGCTGAAAAATTTAGATCAGCATGATGGCACCATATATAACTTACTAGAAAAAACACATACTGAAGCGCAGTACAGGTATAGTTATAATAGGCTAGATGATTTAGGCTATGAATTACTAAACCGTTTTCAGAATTACGATGTAATTAGTCACCAAATTGAAAAACTTGGATCAACCGTTGTTACATCTTTACTCCTAACATCTGAAGCATTGGTTCACGATATACTTTCACAACTGGTCAAACAATCTGATAATATCAAATTCTTTGGACAAACCAGGAATGAAAATCTACTAAACTTAATCAAGAAAATAGATACAAAACTTCACCACCTAGCAGGTGCCGAACATAATGATATAAAATCATTGCTTGGAGTGTTTAGAGGCAAATTAGGCAATCCAATCGACCAACAAGCATACAAAAAACTTGTTCAGCTTGATAAATTTGAAGTGTTTAGCCTCACTGCTAAATTCAAAAAATTATTTGAGAATTTAGATAATTTATACCTTGATAACGCCTTAGGACGAAAATTTATACGCGAAACACTTGCTACTACGATAGCACACTCTTTTTACTTTTCTAATCTAACCAACTCAGTCGATAAAATTAGAAAACTTACATCGGAAAGGAAGGAAGTCAAAGAGCTTGTTTTGGAATTAAATTTAACGGATGTTTTTATAGGAGCAAATCTTAATAACAACATCCTCGAGTTAGATTTTAAAATGATAAGTGCAGGAAGTGAGATAAAATCTGCTTTAGATTTTGCCAAAGCAGTTATTAAATACATAGTTACTAAATGCAGCGCGTTTCAACTTGAAATATTATACAGACCTCTGTTGAAGATCGATTACCTTACGCCAATTCAAATTTTCCTCAGAGAAGAGGTAATGAGCGAAACTCATAGCAGAACATCGGTGGCAAAAATGATGTATTCTGTTTTTTTGGGACGCAAGAAGGAGTATGATAAGTTGTCCAACCTTAAAAAAAGAGCTCAAAAGGACAGAAGTACAAAACATATCAAAGACAAATTACCGCATAATGTAGTGAATTAAGCTCTCTTGCTAAACTCTTAGGTACTACTTTTACAACAGCACCTAATATCTTACTTTTAGCGACCAACTAATTATTTACAGCAGCCAAAAATATCTATACGTATTGCACAGGCTGTATTTAATTAATTCATTTAAAGAGGTATTGATGGCAAAAAAAGTTGTATTACAAATGAGCCCAAAAGGCCCTACTAGTCCTAGAGAAATGTTAAAAGCTTTTGATTTACGCAACGTAAGAGATTCTCTTATCTTGTATCAACAAGCTCCACGACATGATCACGATAAGGATTTAATGTCACTATTATCTGGAGGAAAATTTAGTGATGCACTAGAATTGCTAAATAAACATAGCCAATTTGATCTTGCTTATACTGATGCTGAAGGCAATACAGCACTACACTTGTCTGTTATATTTCGGAAATTAAATTTAATACAAAGACTCGTACGCTTAGGGGCCGATCAAGATATAATAAACCTTAAAGAGCAAACACCTTTAGATATTGCCAAAGAGAATCAATTTACAGAAATAGTATTATATCTTGACGCGGGAGTAGGAGATGCTTTAAGTGAAAAAGAACGAAAAATAAAATTAGCGGATGTAGTAGAAGAAGTTGTTAACCCTGGAGGTGCATTACTATTACCTAGACCTGCTTTAATGCCATCTGTAGATTCTATATTACCGCTAGAAGTTGTAGAAGAAGAGGAAGAAGAGGAAGCCGCACTTCCGAAGCCTCCTCTAGTAAGAATGCTTTCTGTATTACCGCTTTTGTCTTCTGGAGTAGAATCTGAAGATGCTGGCAATGGCGATGCACCTTCGTTACTTCAACCTCCTTTCAGTATGCTTTCTATCTTGCCACCTATTTCTTCTGGGATGGAATCTGGAGTGCCACCTTTGTCTTTGAGAGCAGAATTTGGAGATTATAACGATAGAGAGATTCAAATTACAGGATCTTCAGCTAGCCTTGAATCTGGAGATGAAAGTTCAAGCTCCTAAAGGAATCTTATAAAAGAGTAAAAAGGCATTAGCCTAATTATACCAAGCCTAATTATACCACTACCAGGTCGCGGTAATTAACCCTGACCTGGCTATAATTTGTATAAAATCCTTTTTTTACATTCTGGTTTGAGCGCAAGTTCTATAAATTTTTCTCTTTCTAGCTGCAATAATTGCTCCTGATTTACTTGCCCCATATCTATTATTTTTTGAAAAAAAGATAAAATATCATACGTTAAATCATCTTGATTTATTAGACTTATTTCCTCCGATAATTTAAATGGTTCAATAAGGATATGATCTGATTCTACATTTCTTGATATCTTATCAACACTTACAGCTTCCGTAAGAATTCCTGCATGATTCATGTTATGAATACATTGCACTCCAAATTTTTCTTCAAAATGATAACTAGACTCTGAGCGATATTGGTTTAGTATATTTGACAGGTATAGTTTCAGCTTTTCTTTTTTGCCTCCAGAACGCAAGAACATTTCTTTCACACCACCCCACCCTGGAATCAAACCAACTCCAACTTCAACCAAGCCAGCTGATATGT
>JAAFHP010000026.1 GCA_013298405.1 Alphaproteobacteria bacterium
TATCCGGAGGTGAAAGACGTAGGCTAGAAATTGCTAGAGCCCTAGCGTCTGACCCAAAATTTATCATGCTTGATGAACCTCTTGCCGGAATAGATCCAATCGCAATAAAAGATATTAAGAACCTCATACTACACCTCAAAGAAAGAAAAATTGGTGTACTAATTACTGATCACAATGTGCGTGATACATTAGATATAGTAGATAGAGCATACATCATTTACGATGGTATAGTATTGATGGAAGGCTCGGCTAAAGAAATAGTCAATAGTATGGAAGTTCGCGAAGTATATCTTGGCCAAAATTTCCTTGATAATGGGTATTATTAATTATCAGCTTATAATGGATAAAAATAATAATAAAAAACTCGCATCATCTGTAATAGCCCTATTATTAAGCATGCTCCTATTGAGTTTTGCTGCAGTTCCGATATATGATCTTTTTTGTAAAGCAACAGGGTTTGGTGGAACAGTAAAACGAGAAAAAGCCTTTGGAATAATAGAAAAAGGATCTAGAACAATCACCGTAGAGTTTGATGCTAATGTCGATAAAAACCTACCTTGGAAATTTATTCCAAAACAAAGGAAAACTGATGTAAAAACTGGCCAAATAGCACTGGTTTTTTATGAAGCTGAAAATATTAGCAACAAAGACATTATAGGCACCTCTGTATATAATGTCACTCCCATGAAAGTTGGTAAGTATTTTGTTAAAGTACAGTGCTTTTGCTTTGAAGAGCAGCTTCTTAAAGCAGGCGAGAAAGTTCTGATGCCTGTGTCCTTCTTTATAGATGCTGATCTTGACAAAGATCCTGAAATGGACAATGTGCATAATATCACTCTATCTTACAGCTTTTTTAAGGTAAGAGATGCAAAGTAGAGTCTGGTTTTGTTGTATGAATCAAACGTTTGATACATTACACCTTCCACATGATGTGGGTTACTGATAATTTCTCAATCATTTTCTAATAGAAAACAACGATAATATCTTTGATTGTAAGTGCAGTAATACCTCGGCTTACGATCGATAGAATTAAATTAGTTACAATCTCCAACTACTTCAGCGTCATTATCAATTATAGAATAATCTCCTACTATTTCCAATATTTCAAAAGAAAGAGGCGTGCCAACTTTATTTAACGCACTCCTGATATTTGCTTCACTTAATTTACACTGGGCCGCAACAAAATTTGAATCAAGTTCTATTGCTTTCTTTAAAGGAGCAATAGCCTTTTCATATTGCTTTGTTTCTACGTAGGTATTACCTAACTCATACAAACTCAAGTAAAGAATTGGATTAAGTTCTGTTGCTTCTTCTAAACAACAAATAGCCTCTTGATATAAACCGATTTCTGCATAAGCAAGACCTAAATCAGACAAAGCTATAACGTACTTTGTATTCACTTCTTTTTCTAAGACACCATCAAACAGAGTATCAATATACTTTGGTGTAAGTTCTATTGCTTTTTTTAAAGGACTGATCGCTTCTTGATATCGCCCTGCTCCCATATAAGCATTGCCCAATTGATACCAAGCATCTGAAGACTCTCGATTATACTCTGTTGCATTTGTCAATACTTCTATAGCACCTTCATAGTTCTCTCTTTCTATACACTTCACCCCAGTATTGTATAATAGTTGAAAACCGCCTGCATCTCGTTCCACTCTCTTATTCTGTGTACCATCAAGCCATTTCTTTCTTTTCATAACTCAAACTCACTAACTTATTATCAATATTTAAATAAAAAGTTATTTTATCTTAATTATTATCAATAATCAATTAATTTATTTTTATATTGATGAGAACTGGTGACTATATAAAAACAGATACTAATCAGCACAGATCTATAAAAAACAAGCTTTAGAAATTTGAAAATAAATATACGGATTCGAGAACAAACTATAAGTTTATATCAATTTTATATACTCACTAACATCAAAACCATATAATACACGGCGATCTACGATAGAAAATCATCCAATCTTCTCGAACTTTGTACAAGGTTTAAAATATCTCTGTTCCTTACCTTTAAATCATACCAAACGAACTACTCCTACGTGGAGGTGGGGGTGGTGGTTTCCTCTTGTCTTCAACTTTAGCTATTTTTGTAGTGCCCAAGTTAATACGATCAATACTATTGATCATATTTTCAGCTAAAGCCCTATCACTGGAATTATACTTTTTCATATTTGTCATCAACGTTTTCTTGATTAATCCTCTCATTAATGCACCTTCTTTTTCATTATCAAATTCCATATCAATTAAGGGTTTAATATCCTTTAATACCTTGTTTTTTGGAGAAATTTTTGATACTTGCTCTACAATTTCATCAATCCCCTGTTTTACTGATCTTGAATCTTGCTTTACTCCACCAGTAGCAACTATTTTATCTAAAATATTATCAAGGACTTGTTGATAACTTCCACCTTTGCTGCTAGAAAATATGGAGTGATTTTGAATATCCGATATAACTGAATCTTGCTGGGCTTTCTTAACTGTACTATATAATTCACTTATAGATTGTGTATCTTCAAGAGACTTTATCAAACTCACTACTGCCGTTTTTTGATTACTGGAGAGTGAATTAGATGTATCGTTACGATACTCTAGTAGCGATTCAATTATTTTTCCTTTGATTAATTCAAAGTTACCATCATTGGGCTGAAGAGCTCCCCTTTCTTTAGGGCTTAAACTTCTTAGCGTTTCTTTATCCATTTTTTGTCGCCAAAATTCTAAATACTCTTGCCTAATTTCGCTTTTTTCCATAATCATTTGCCCAGGGGATGATTTGGCCTTTGTCGTTAATACACTGCTTTGTAAATTAGCAGATTTATCAGCCACCCCTAAATCAGAAGATCTAAGCATTGCACTAGATTGTTGAGACTTTGTCAGTTCTTGTTGATAAGACAACATTGATCTGTTAGCTTTTGCTGCTTGTACTTTTTCTAACTTCTCAGTAAGTTTTGGATTATTATCAAATAGCTCTTGTTTAATTTTACTAGTATCACCAGCATGCTTTGCATTTAAATCTTTCCATTTATCCGAGAATTCTTTATTCCATTTTTTGTGTAATTCTTTTACTTTTTCAGGCGTGTCCTTATCTTGTTCTAGAACACTCGATTGTTTTAGTAAAATATATGCCTGCCGTAAATCACCTTCTAATTGCTTTGCTTGTACTGAACTAAGATTTTCCTGTTCAAGATGTTGATGATATTTCTTGAGTAGTTTTTTTCCCTTATCAGTCACTGGTTTACCAGTAGATGTTTGCAGTTTTTTTCTTAAATCACTCTCATCTAATATTTGAACAGTCAAACCTTTTGCTGCCTGTCGCCCTGCTCTACCTTGAATCTGGCCCTCAACTCTTCTGAAATCTGCATAGGCCGTTACCACGCATAGTCCATTTTGGTGGTCTGGATTAATGTCAGTTCCTCTACTCATACGTGGCGTAGCAATAGTAATCATCCCTTTCTGACCAGCCAACCGTGTTTCAGGATCAATATCTTGTTTGACGCTGTCGACCATTTGTAAGGGGTCATTAGGTCTTTTTTTACTAATTGCCTCATACATTAACCTAGCTTCTTCATCATTCTCACACACAATAAGTATAGGTTGTCTAGAACCAACATCTCCGGAGAGTTTATCAACAAACTTATTAATCTTATCAAGATGCTGATCTTTTCCTTGTGCAAACTGTGGTTCTAAATCTGTCCTATTGTGAGCCTGGTGTTTTGGCACTTGAAAAGCTTGTATATCTTTACTATACCCAGAAAGCTCTGCGTCATAACCGTAAGTACCTGTATAGCCATTTAACCTGTCATAACTATCTATGAAATTTTTCACAGTTTGTGATGACATTACTTCAGATTCGGCATTCACAACAAATTTATAAGGCGACTTTGCTTGTCCAGTACTACGTTCTTTTTCTAATCTCGCGTGAAGACATTGATGAATTCCTCCACTATACACATTATCAGTAATCAAACTATTCGCTAATACTTTTGCTGTAGAAATTTTGACCAGGCCATCTTTGGTTTGAACTTCTTCTGTAACTACCCTAAAATCCTTCCCTTCTTTTAATTGACTTGCTTGATAGGCTGCAGATAATAATTCGCCTATCTTTTCAGTATTTGCTCCATCTACACTATCTGCACCAACATACTTAGCCATTTTTTTAACAAAAACATCCCAATCAGCCGGATTAGTTATTCCAAAAGCCATTTGGTCATTATTTTTTATTGCCTGCTGCATAATATCGACTAGTTCACCGACACTTTTAGTTCTACAGTCTTCCTTGTGCAAAGCAACAAACTCATTTGCAGCTTCATATACCACTTTATATTGACTATCCGTTGCTTTATCGATCATTTCCTTTGGTTTAGCAAGACGCATGACAGTAGTCATATTAGCGGCTGCATCAAACTCATCAGCTACTAAAGCTGTTTTCGTTTTTGGCAGAGCATCACCATATTCAAAATGCATATTTTGTTTATATAATGATAGATCTGGTATGGTCGAATAATTTATACCACCAACTGAATACTGCTCCATAGTAGAAGTCTGACTGATTGGAGCCTTGGAATATTTCGTTCCAATATAATCAAAGAATTTACCGTTCTCTTCAATATCTCGAGCAGCTAAATCCATATTGGATGTACAAACATCAACACTATGACCAGATGCTGACAACACAGAGGCAGATATAGCACTTATTATTGACTTGCCTTGCCCAGTCTGTACTTCATTCACCACATGACTGCCAGCACTAAAATTATTCATTATTGCTAGCATTTGGGTAGAATTAGCAAATTTACCGCTAACGCGGTACATACTCTCTCTAGCAACTGCCATATACCCTAGCATTGCTTCTTTCTGTTCTGCCGGACTTGCTTCTGGATTTTGTAATATACCCCTATAATCTTGAGCAAGTTTTTGCAATTGACCTCGATCTAAGTGTCTGACATGCTCCTCGCCAAATTTATTTACTGCCAAAAAATCTTCGAGTAATTGCTGTTTTTCACTAAGAAGGATAGTATTTTCTACCCTTTGATCCTTATCATTAGCTGATATTAATTTAAATTGGTTTATTTTATCGACTACTGTGTCAGTACTAAATTGTTCCTTTATCCCACTAGGAGTTCTTTTGCCGTGAGGATCAGTTTCTAACAGAGACTTATTGCCCCCAGGCTCCAAAGCATTATTTAATACCTGAATGTTTGCATAAACCTCTCCTTTCTCATACTTTTGAGCAAGATTCGTAACCTCCTCTGGTGCCATTAATTTTAACTTCGTTATTAAATCGCCTATGTCTTTTGGTTTAAGGTGTGGCTGCACTTCATAAGCACGAGCTAGAATTGTACTGATATCTTTTTTGCTTTCACTGCTTCCGTACATCCCAGCTAAATGTGCTGGGTTAATACCAGTACTATTGCATAACTTAAGTAACGGCGCCTCAAGCTTAGGGTCAGCACAGGTACTTTGTAATATTTCCAAGTTTTTTTCTAACTGCTGCGATCTTGAATTAAGTTTAATAATATCCGCAGCTGGGATATTCTTATGATTATTACAAACACTCACTAGTTGATCCAATCTTTCTGGATCAACTTTATTACTCATAGCCCACTGCAGTACGTAAGATCTGTCCTTCTTGTTATCTAATTTGCAAACTTGATAGGATCTATCTACATAATTCTCAATATTAGATTCATATGACTTTTTATAATTAGAAGTCATCAAATCTATAGCCTCAGTAGCAATGGGACCTGTCTGTAATTTCGATGTCAAAAGCGCAAAAGAACTAGGTTGCATTTTCGGTGACAAAGTTAGAATCGCGGCTTTTTCTTTAGGAAATTCTCGTAAGTTGCCTTCAACTACGATCTCATACAGCTTATTTGCAACATCATAGCTTTCTTTTGATTTAAAAGTATTATCACTATCACCTGCCACTGAAAAATATTTTTGTGCATTTTCTTCGAGTAATTTTTGACTCTTATCAATATCACCAAGTAATGTCACTAAACGCGATATAGCTTTTGGATTAGCAAGAACAGCCGTAGTTCTAAGTGAATCTAAAAACTCTTTTGCCCCATCATCAAGATCAACATTTTTACTACCAAGCTTATATTTCACAGCTTTATTCATATCAAGATCTATTCCTTTGGCAAACATTCTCCGTAAATCATTGACATTTAATGGCTTCCCATCTTTATCTTGAGTAATCGCACTAAGAATATTATTCACTTCCAGCATATTTGCCTGAGTATCTTGAAAAACTTTCCTTCCTGTTTTCTCATACTCTTGCTCATACTTTTGGATAGCCTTTGTAATATCTTCTTTTTTCCTTGCACCGCGTAAATCATCAGCAATCGATTGGAATTCCTGATTTGCAAGCATAGTGGTTTTCAAACTCACTAATTCTTTATTAAATGCAAAATCTGAATTAAATGAGATCCCATATTGCTTTTGAGCAAATTCTTTATATATAAGCGATTTAGGATCTTTTTCACTCTCGGGAATCTTGCTAATAACATCGTATAATTCAGCCTTAGGTACTTGGTGTTTTATTAAATGATATCTATCAATTTCATTTTCTTTATCATAAGTAGATCCAATTTTGTCTAAGGCGTGTATATCTTTTAAGCTATCCAAAACTCCTTTAGGAAGAGCGACGTCTACCTCACTAGGATCAATAGTTCCTTTTAAAGATGCACGCCATAAATTCGAACTAAACGCTTCTGAACTTCGGTCTAATGTGTTTACTAATTCCACAAACTTCTTTGGATCATCAGCTAGTCTTAGCGACGCAAAGAAATGTTCTCTTGACGCGCCTTCAAGCCCCATACTAGCTTCGATAATTTCTGACATTAACTTATTTTGCCCTTCTGACCAACCTGGCGCACCTTCAGCCATCTCTTTGGAAGGCAATACACTGCTTAAAATAGAATGCATTTCAGCTACAGAGCGTATATCTGGATTCAAACTGTAACGATCTGATCCGTCCACATTCTCCTTTAAAATACAATTTTTCGTAAATCCTAATAGGAACTTTTGAACCTCAGGATGAGCTGCAGAATCGATACCACTCAAATAAAGTCCAAATTTTGTGTTGATATCATTCATATGATCTCTAACTGCCATAGGATTAGAGTCTTTGTCTGATAAAGCTATCATATAGCTTATATTACTAAGAAGCTGCATTTCACCATACATTGCAGCGCCTCTTACTTTATCCTTTAAAATGTTAGCTTTAATACACTTATTAGCCAGGTTAGCATTAATTATCGTGCCTGCATTATTTTGTTTTGACGTCATGAAACCTGTTGATGACACCTCATATGCCTTACCTAAAATCTGCTCATGGGTTAAATTTAAATCTGCCTTAGGTAAAGCCCCCATTAAAATACATTCTTTGTCAACTAAAGGTAGATCACCATATCTCTTCATGCTGAAAGCAGAATTATAAGAATCTAAATTAATGCTATTAATTTTTTCTATCTGATCTGATACACTAGAAGCCCCAGATACAATATATTGCATTCTTGCTAGTGCTATACGTGGATTCTCAAAAAGAATATTACAACTTGGTTCGCCTTTATCATCACCAGGTAGAATTTTGAATAATTTGTCTTTTTGACTTGCTGCGACATCAAGCCCCTGTACAAAAGATTTGTAGCTACTATAAGAACTATCTAATTCTGAAAATGAAGTCACTATTTTGGGATTGCGCCCAAGAGGCCTGATAGTTACATCTAAAAATTGTCTAAATTCCTCAGGTGGCAAATCAATAACTCTATTAAGTGCAGCAAGTTCATTACCTTCAATAAAACAGCTCAAATCCTTCCTGTTTCTGAGTATCGAATCATACATAAACTTGTTCATTTCTGCGGCTCTATCAGGATCTTTTATATAAGTTTCATTTATTTTACTTGATAAAGCTGCCAATTTTTCTTTGAATATCTCTGCTGCTGCAGGATCATTATTATAGTAATTAAAATTATGCTCTTTTGGAGATCTTAGCGTCCCAGCTTCATTGAAAAATTTATCAACCAAAGAGTTACTTTCCACTTTAGCTAAGAGTTGCTCCGCTTTGTTTCTTTTTACAGGAGCAGCGCTACTACCAGATTGAAATGTTTTTCTATTACCAAGCCCCCAAAGTTTCTCTACTGCCGGATTATCAGGGAAATAATAATGATTCATTACTACAAAACTTGGGTCTTTTTGACGCTCCTTTTGTGCTAAGTACATATCTTTTGCTATACTTTTATCATAATGCAAAATCAGATTATCTGGGTTATCAGGATGTGGGCCTAATACAAAACCAGGTGGAAGAGATAAAGGATCTTTATTGTCTATCACTCCACCACTAAAATAATCTGGATATTTACTAATTTCTTTTAGCGCTTCTTTAGAGAGGTACTTAATACCAGGAGAGTTAGGATCTTTATTGAGTAACTGTTTTACACTTTCTTCTCCAAGAGTATTGTCTAAAAACTTTATAATGTATGGGCTGTGCGCTTCTGGAAAGCTCTCATTAGGTAATTCTGATTTAATAGTCTTGCTTATATCATATTCCTGCTTCTTTCTTATTTGTTCATAATCCCTTACCAACTCTTCCCATACCCCCTCAGGAGCAACGATATCTTTACTACTTAAATATTCTAATAAACTCTCTTTACTAGTAGAATGCCCCACCATTTCCTCTATTTGCTCTGTACTCAAATCAGCAAATTTACCTTTGAGGTAAGTAGTTTTTATTACCCTATCTTCTATTTTCTTTTTAGCAGACTCAAGATCTTCTACGTATTTAGATGCCGCCTCTTCTGTTAGCTCATCTTCAACCATTAAACTACTTTTTAAGCGCTCAGTAGCTATTGACTCTTTTGCCTGCGAATAAGTGACAAGATTTTCAGCTGAAACATCGATGTTTATTGGTGCCGACTGTTGCTGCTCTTGCTGTTTATCTTGCTGATGCTCTTGCTGTTGTTCCTGTTGCTGCTCTTGTTGTTGCTCAACTTCTACTGCCTGAGCTGTAAGTTTTTGCCCACGCCATGGAGCAACTTTAGAACCTTTATCTGCTAAAATAACATCTTTGTCTTGATTACCCTCAACATCAGACGCTACAATAAGTGTACGATCCTTATCTTGCTTTAATTTATTTAATCGTTCCTGATAAATTTCTTCCTGAGATTTAGCCACAATGTTTCCTCATTATAACTTTAATATGAATACATAATACTATATTTCAACTAAAATTTGATAACCATTTTCATTGATTCATACAAACACAACCATCATTGATTATCTGAGTGATCATAAAGCTATGATCACTCGTTTATTCTATTGTAGAAAAAATTAATTAGTAAATTAGTTAAGACCTAGCTTACTTCAGGAAGCCAATTGAAATCTTCAAAAGCTTGATATACAAAAATAAGCATGAATATACCAATGAATGCCAGCAGGATACTAAGCGTCACTTCGCGAAATTTCTTATGAAAGTATGCCCCTATACTGAAAGCAATAATTATAGCAAGACTATAATATCCACCGCTTACTATTATTTGAAACACGATATTATCCACAAGATAAGAAATTATTGGCCTATTTCTTGAATCAGCAAGACAATTCCCCATAGGAAGTAGTACTACTAATAAAAACCCAGGAAGCTTAACTGAAAGACTCCCTATAAAACGTTTGAACCAAAATACTAAAGTTGTACTTTCCATTGTTTAGTATCCTAAATCCCTTCTCTCTCGACCATTTTTTTCTTTATCTCAGCAATGGCTTTAGCTGGATTTAATCCTTTTGGACAAGTTTTTGTACAATTCATAATTGTATGGCAGCGATATAACTTAAATGGATCCTCTAGATCATGCAACCTTTCTCCTGTTGCATCATCTCTTGAGTCCACTATCCATCTATATGCCTGCAGCAATACCGCAGGTCCAAGATACTTCTCCCCATTCCACCAATAACTCGGGCAAGAAGTGGAACAACATGCACATAAAATACACTCGTAAAGACCATCTAATTTCTCTCTATCCTCCTCAGATTGCAACCTCTCACTATCTTTTGACACCGGAGTGTCAGACTTAAGCCATGGCTGGATTGAGCGATATTGGGCATAAAAATGCGTCATATCTGGCACTAGGTCTTTTATTACACTCATGTGAGGCAAAGGATATATTTTGATATCACCAGATATCTCTTCTATTGGTTTAGTACATGCTAAAGTATTAGTCCCATCAATATTCATAGCACAGCTACCGCAAATACCTTCACGGCATGAACGCCTAAAAGTCAGGGTTGAATCCAGTTCATTCTTGATTTTGATCAACGCGTCCAAAACCATAGGGCCGCATTTTTCAAGATCAATTTCATATGTATCTACTCTTGGATTCTCACCTAAGTCAGGATCATAACGGTAAATTCTTAGTTTTTTTGGCGCTTGCCCAGATTCCAAGGAAACATGTACTTTTCCTTCTAAAACCCTTGAATTTGGAGGTAGTCTTAAATCTGCCATAAAATCCTCTCTAATATACCCTTTTGACTGGCTTAACACTTTCAACATCATCCATATGAGGTTCAAGTATCACTGGTTTATAGTCAATAACGACTTTTCCTGATTTGCCGTCAAGCCAAAGCAGGGTGTGTTTCATCCAATGCTCATCATCTCTTTCTGGAAAATCTTCCCTAGCATGAGCCCCTCTACTTTCTTTTCTATTGGCCGCAGCATGCATAGTAAGAACTGCCTGATCTAATAGATTTCCAAGCTCAAGAGCTTCAACCAGATCACTATTCCAAATCAAAGATTTATCGTGTACACTGATGTTCTCATACTCCTTTCTAAGCTCATCAATTAACTTCATTCCCTCTTCTAGAGTCTCTGCCGTTCTAAAAACAGCTGCATGACCTTGCATAGTTTTCTGCATTTTTAATCTGAGCTCTGCAACAGCAGTCTTACCTTTTGCATTTCTGACTTTATCAAATCTTTCAAGTAGCATATCTACAGTATCACTCTTGAGACTGGAATGCGCAGTTTCTTTTTTAATAACTTCTGCCGCTCTATGAGCTGCTGCCCTTCCAAATACTACAAGATCTAGTAATGAGTTTGAGCCAAGTCTATTTGCCCCATGCACTGATACGCACCCTGCTTCACCAACAGCCATTAACCCTTCTATTACTTCTTGTTTACCATTTTTAATTGTTATAACTTCGGTATGGTAATTTGTTGGTACTCCACCCATATTATAATGTACGGTTGGAATCACAGGTATAGGTTCTTTAGTAACATCAACACCTGCGAAAATCTTTGCTGTTTCAGAGATTCCTGGCAACCTTTTTTCAAGCACTTCAGGCGGCAAATGATTCAAGTGTAAATACACATGATCTTTGTGTTCTCCAACACCTCGGCCTTCTCTTATTTCCATTGTCATTGAACGAGATACCACATCCCTTGAGTCCAGATCTTTAGCTGAAGGGGCATATCTTTCCATAAAACGCTCACCTTCTGAGTTTACAAGATACCCACCTTCGCCCCTAGCACCTTCAGTAATGAGACAACCTGCCCCATATATACCTGTTGGATGAAATTGTACAAATTCCATATCTTGCATAGGAATACCCGCTCTAATACACATTCCACCACCATCACCAGTACATGTGTGAGCTGAAGTTGCAGAGAAATACGCCCTGCCATAACCACCGGTTGCTAAAACTGTAATATGTCCTCTGAATGCGTGCATAGTACCATCATCAAGGTTCCACGCTAACACCCCTTTGCATTTACCGTTCTCCATAATCAAATCGGTTGCAAAATACTCTATAAAGAACTGCGCATCATGTTTTAGCGCTTGTTGATATAGAGTATGAAGTATAGCATGACCAGTCCTATCAGCAGCAGCACAGGTCCTTTGAGCAGCTTTGCCTTTACCATATTCAGTTGTCATCCCACCAAATGGCCTTTGGTAAATCTTACCATCTTTTGTTCTCGAAAATGGCACCCCATAATGCTCAAGTTCAATAACGCTTTCCGCTGCATTTTTACACATATAAGCAATCGCATCCTGATCACCTAGCCAATCTGACCCTTTGACGGTATCATACATGTGCCAGCGCCAATCATCTGGACCCATATTACCTAGCGCGGCACTGATTCCTCCTTGAGCTGCTACAGTATGACTTCTAGTTGGAAATACTTTGGTAATACATGCGGTACTTAAACCAGCCTCAGCCATACCAAATGTAGCTCTAAGACCAGCACCACCTGCCCCAATAACAACTACATCAAACTCATGATTAATAATATTATATGAATGCGCCATACTACCAAATCCGCTATAAATTCATTACATGTAAAACTGCTATTAAAAAGCTAATCGCAGTAACTATTGAGAAAACTTGTACTAAGAGTAACGTCACTAGACGCACCGCTCTACAATGCACATAATCTTCGATCACAACTTGTATCCCTAGTGCAGCATGATATAAGCCACTCATTACAAATATGCTCAGCATAATTATATTATATGGTCTTTTTAAAATTTCAACTATAGCACTGGTTTCTGCTCGTCCTAAATCCCAGGAGAACGTTACTAACCAACCTGTTGCCAATACTAAAATTAAGGCACTAAACCTTTGATACCACCAATGCTTTGATCCTGAAGCGGCAGAACCTAAATTTTTAGCTATTGACAAATCTGATCTAAATTTGTTTCTCATACACTCATCTTCCTCACATAAATAACCAGTATATTACCGTCAAAATAACGGAAAACACTACTGCAATCCAACCAGTTAAATTAATTGATTTTATTGAAAAACAGTAGCCTAAGTCCCAAATTAAATGACGCATACCCGTACAAAAATGGTAAAAGTAGCCAAAACTTGTAACAAAAAGTATGAATTTTATACCCACATGATTTAGACATTCAAGATAACTAGTATCGAATCTACTAAACACCCAAAATATAAACCACCAACAACCAATAATTAAGGCAAAAAACAGTCCTGCACCGCTCAAGCGATGGCCTATCGACAATACTGTGCTAATTTGTGGTTTGTAAATACTAAGATGGGGAGAAATAGGTCTTGCTTTTTTTATTTCATACGAATCATTAGACATAATTTGTCCTTATAATATTTGACTATACTACGGTTTGTAATTCTATCACAAACATCGCTCAGATTACACAGAAACTCTAGGATAAACAATATTTTAAATACGCCCTATCAAAAATAAGTCACTTAGATGTGGCTATGATTCAAGATGCAAGGAGTGATAGTTAGACTCTAGGTTGAGTTAGGTACAATGCTACTATGGACCAGTTCCTGAATCTCAGCCGTTATCCTGAACTTGTTTTGGACTATAGGAGAGGTGCTGTAAAAATTTGCTTAACAATTGCTTATATGGTTCTGGTGATTTTGTGATTAGAATTCTTGTTTAACCCTGTTACTCCCTGATTTACTAATATAGTCTTTTCGTTGTTAATTTTGTCTTGTATGTATTCTGTAAGTTCCCTTGGATCAGAGAATTTAGATAATTTTTCCTTAGAAATATATTCAATTATTTTTACTCTTACAGTACCAGGTCTAATAAACCAAAAACCTTTAGGCCACACAAGACCAGCATTATGAGCAAATAATAAAATTGGCGTAGAAGTATCGAGCGCAAGCTTGGCTGCGCTAGGTTTAAATTGTACGCTTGAAGTTGCTTTAACCCTTGTTGATTCAGGAAACATTACTATTGAAATACCATTGGCAATTTTCTTGCTACCTTCCTCAAGAATTTGAGATACTGAATTAGTTTTTGTCCGATCAACAGCTATTGGTTCAACGGTTTTTAATGAAGGCCCAAAAACTGGAATATCATACAGTTCTTTTTTAATAACCCAAGTGTGAATAGGAATAATTAACTGGACAAAAAAGTTTTCCCAGAATGACTGATGGTTGGAAAGGGCTAATATAGGCTTCCCATTAGTTGGTATTTTTTCTATGTCTTCAACACTATACTTTATTGAACAAATAACCCACATTAAATGAATAAAAATATATGAAAACAACACAGCAAGCTTATATCGTAATTTAAAAGATGATGAGATGAATTGAAGTGGAAGCCAAAACAGTATAAAAAATGATACCATTACCAAACTAATTAAGGTATAAAATAGAAGAATTCTTAATTTCCAAATCATTGCTAGTACAACATATTTTTTTCAATCAAGACTGGCTGTATAGCACTTTTTTTTTAATAAAACTATAAACTTATATAAAAAGAATATAATTATGACAAAAATTGCAGTTTCAGGAATACAATCAAGTGGCAATTTGCATATAGGTAACTACTTAGGTTCAATCAAAAATTGGCTAAAAATGCAAGCTACTTACAACTGCTTTTTTTTTCTAGCTGATTTGCACTCTATTACAGTTGACCAAGACCCAGCAGCTTTAAGGAATAATATTATCAACGCAGCTGCAATCTATCTAGCAAGCGGCCTAGATCCAAATAAATCAACTTTATTTTTGCAATCATCAGTAAAAGAACACACAGAGCTTGCTTGGATTCTGAATTGCGTTACTCCAATAGGTTGGCTTAAAAGAATGACCCAGTTTAAAGACAAGGCTGGTGGCAATCAAGACAACGCAAATACTGGGTTATTTACATACCCAGTGCTAATGGCTGCTGATATTCTCCTTTACAATGCAGACGTAGTGCCAGTTGGAGATGATCAGAAACAACATCTCGAATTAACTAGAGATATTGCTGGCGCTGTGAATAGGAAATTTAATCAAGATATTTTAAAAATTCCTGAGCCATTGATACAAGGAGTAGCAACAAGAGTCATGAGCTTAAGGGATGGAAAAAAGAAAATGAGTAAATCGGACCCTAGTGATGCATCTAGGGTTAATCTTCTAGACGATGCAGATACTATTGTTAAAAAGATAAAAAAATCCAAAACAGATAGCCAAGAGAAGATAACTTATGATGTAAACGAGCGTCCTGAAATATCAAATTTAATCAATATATATTCAGCGTTTTCAAGTGATAGCATAGATGCTATATTGACAAAATATGATAGCAAGAGTTTTTCAGAGTTTAAAAGTGATCTTGCAGAAATCGTCGTAGCATACATTACGCCTATTAGCATCGAATACTCAAAGATTATAAAAGATAAGCCATACATATTAAGCGTATTAAATATTGGGAAAGAAAAAGCAAGCATAGTTGCTGCTAGTACTTTAAGAAAAGTTTATGATAGTTTTGGTTTGATATGATAGAGCAAGTCGATGATGAAATTTAGGTGCTAGTTATAAAATATACTTGCTAGGGAGTATGATCTGATATATATTACCCTCCGCAAGCAAAGACATACATAGCTTTGATTTGCAAGCTCTTAAAAGGGGGTGTAGCTCAGATGGTTAGAGTATCTGCCTGTCACGCAGAGGGTCGCGGGTTCGAGTCCCGTCACTCCCGCCATGAGTAATTTTTAAGAGCTAATACTTAAGCTTATCTGCCAAACAAAACTCAAAACAAACTTACCATTTAGGCTCAGCATGACTGACCTTTTTTTTAGAATTATTGATAGTAAATCATATCGACAAAAAGGACCGCTTTAATCGTCGAGGGCAGTTCACTCTCAAGAACCGTTATGTTTAGGTGGGCCCAATGTGACAACACCACGATGCTGCCAGAGATCAGTCCCTAAATGAAATTATAGTTCAGAGGATTTTATCAGCTCTAACATATCAAGCAGCCCCATTTTGCAGTGTAATGGATATTTTTTACATCTTCAACTAATTTTATTAAGGAAAATTAATTAGCTCCAAAATTGGAATGGTTCGTCCTACTCATAATCGTGAAATGGAGGTTTTCCAGGTAGTTTAGAATTGATAAAATCCCAAATCCACATAGGGAGAATGCTTATTAATTTCATAATTAAATACATTATAAGTGGGAAAGCTATAACTGACTTATTCTTTTCAATTGCTAAA
>JAAFHP010000027.1 GCA_013298405.1 Alphaproteobacteria bacterium
GAAAATAGGTAAGAGGTTTCTTAAAATATATGATAATCAACAAGCTTTACATAGGAATTATATCAACATTTATAGCAATTATAATAATAGCTGGGGCATTATTTACCGTTGATCAGCGAGAAACAGCGGTTGTTTTTCAGTTTGGTGAAGCAGTAAGAGTAGTAGATACTCCTGGACTTAAAATCAAAATACCTTTTATTCAAGACGTGCAATTTCTAGACAAAAGAATACTCAATGTCACTGCTGAAGAAAAGGAACTAACAGCCTCAGATGAGAAGAGACTGATCGTAGATGCATTTGCCAAATACAAAATCATAGAACCTGTGATGTTTATCAAAACTGTTCATAACTATTCTGGTGCTAATTTAAGATTAAATAAAATTCTAGAATCAGCAATGAGAACGGTTATTGGTCGTTTTCCGCTCAATACCCTGCTTACAGAGCAAAGATCTATCTTGATGCAACAAATAAGAGATTTGGTGCACAAAGAAGCGGCTCTTTTTGGTATTAAAATACTGGATGTTAGGATATTAAAATCTGATCTTCCTACAGAAAATAGTGATGCTATTTATCAAAGGATGAAAACAGAAAGGCATAAGGAAGCGAAACAAATAAGGGCCGAAGGGGCAGAAGAAGCTGCAAGAATCAAAGCAAGAGCAGACAAAGAAAACAAGGTGATACTAGCCACTGCCTATATGGATGCACAAAAAATTAAAGGAGAAGGAGATGGTGAAGCTGCAAAGCTTTATAATGCCTCATATTCTAAAGACTGGGAATTTTATAATTTTTATCGTTCTTTAATTGCTTATCGTGCGGCGCTTAATAAAGATAATACACAATTTGTTTTATCTCCTAAAGCTGAATTTTTTAAACATTTGCAGGTAGGAAAGTAGAGGTTTATGAATAATCTACTTAGTGAAAAGAAATTTTATGCTAGTATGGTTTTGGACCTTTATGCTAAGACCAAGAGGTTGTTCTTACCTTTTTTTCTTCTTACTGCATTATCCTCAAATGCTGCGCTGCCAACCCAACTTACAAGTTTTGCAGACATTATTGAGAAGTTGATGCCTACGGTTGTGAATATTTATACGGTAAAATATAACTCGTTGCCTAGCCAAAAAGTTGGATTTTTGCAAGAAATTTTACCTACTGATGCAATAAATGAGTATTTTCAAAAATATAATATCCCATTTTCTTTTGAGGAAATATACAGTGCTCAGAGCGCCCTTGCTCTTGGGTCTGGTTTTGTAATTGATGAGCAAGGTCACATAATTACCAACAACCATGTTGTTGCTGGATCAGATGAAATTTATGTTAAATTGTCGGATAACAGTGAGGTTCCAGCAAAGATTGTTGGTACTGATCCCAAAACTGACATTGCTCTTTTGAAAATAGAAATGAAGGACAAGCTATCTTATGTTACTTTTGGCGATGCAACAAAAACTCGTATAGGTGATATTGTTATTGCTATTGGAAATCCATTAGGTTTTGGAGGAACGGTAACCACAGGAATTATTTCATCAAAAGGAAGAGATCTTGGGGCAAATCAAGATGATTTAGTGGATAATTTTATTCAGACTGATGCGGCAATAAATACTGGAAATTCTGGTGGCCCATTATTTGATATAGAAGGAAAGGTGATTGGTGTTAATGCTTCGGTTCCTGATGTAAATGGAGGCACCAATATTGGAATAGGTTTTGCAATACCATCTAATACTGTTCAGGACATCATGAAACAACTTAAAGAGAAGGGCAAAATTAGTCGTGGGAAGCTAGATATTACTGTTCAACAAGTAACAAAAGAACTTGCAGAGGCAATGTCATTAGGCAAGAGCAACGGGGTATTAGTTGCAAGCGTGAAATCTGGAGGCGTTGGTGCCAAAGCAGGATTGCACAGAGGAGATGTTATAACTGAGTTTAATGATAAAGAGGTGTCGAATTCAAGAAAACTTCACCTTTTAGTAGCTGAAAGTCATATAGGAGATAAAGTAAAAATTACTTTAATTCGTGATAATAAACCTGTAACGCTATACGCTCAGATAGCTGATGTGGAGATGTCTAAAGAGCAATTAGCAGAGCAACAAGATATGACCAGGGAGAAGTCTGGCTTAGTATTTAGTGCAGTTACTCCAGTAGTTGTCACTAAATTCAATTTGGACCCAAATAGCAAAGGAGTAGTTGTAGTAGATATTATTTCTCAAGATGTAGGTTATGATTTAAGAGTTGGAGATCTCATATTAGCGGTTAACCAAGAATATGTTAATGATATTGAGCAGTTTGATTTTGTTTATGAGAAAACAAAAAGTAATAATAAACGAAATCTAGTGTTATTAGTAAGAAGAGGAGAGCTTACAATGTTTGTAGCCTTGCCGGTGGATAAATTAGATAGAAAATAAGAATTATGACAGAAGACAAAATAGCAGTTTTAAGTTTTTATAGTTTTACAAATATTGAAGAACCAGCTGTCTTGTTACAAAAAATATTACTTGTAGCAAAAAAGAAATATATCAAAGGAACAGTACTTGTTGCCAGGGAAGGGTTTAATGGTTCAATATCCGGAAGCAAGGAAAATGTAGTTTTTATAATCGATGAGCTAGCAAGAATTACTGGCGCTAAAGATATTAGCATGAAGATCAACTATTGTGATGAGCAACCATTTTCACGTATTAAAGTCAAAATCAAATCAGAGATAGTAGCATTAAAGTTTGGTGAATTAGATGTTGAAAATCTTAAAGGTTCATATGTAGACTCACAAGATTGGGATGAATTTATTAGCAGAGATGACGTGATTACAATTGATACTCGCAATGATTATGAAGTAAAAGTTGGTACTTTTGATGGGGCAATTGATCCTGAGACTAAGACATTTAGAGAGTTTCCAAAATGGACCCAAGATAATATAGAATTATTAGAAGGCAAGAAGGTAGCTATGTTTTGCACTGGTGGAATCAGGTGTGAGAAATCTACAGCATTACTTAAAAAAATGGGAATAAAGGAAGTATATCATCTTAAAGGTGGTATATTACAATACCTAGAAGATACTGGAAATAAGAGCGGCGTATGGAAGGGTGAGTGCTTTGTTTTTGATGATCGAGGGGCAGTTTCTACAGATTTATCTCCATCTGAAGGCTTCTGGGTCGAAAAAGGGCAGACTGCAAAGAGTATGAGTTATAGTAAATAAGTACTTACAAGTTATTTACGTACTTGATCCTGGATCCGATAGTACCATGAGTTTACGATCGCTTTAATGTGAATCCTGCATCAAGTGCAGGATGACTCTGCTTCAGGATGACAAAGAAAGTCACCCCAAACACTCCAAAGTCACCCCAAACTTGATTTGGGGTCCATAAATAAAGACGGTAAATAGTACTAATGAGGTATTGATGGAAAAGAAGAATATTATCATCTTTAGCAGCAATACCAATATCTACGATGTACTCTGTGATACTATTGATACCCATGATCTGCAGTTGATTAAAAATAGTTCCGATCAATTCTTAAGCTCAGCAGACAAGATTGCTATTTTGATCATCGATAGTGAAGTAGCCAGTAGTTTTGTACCAGAGTATAAAATTAATATTTTGGTAAATACAACTTCATTTAAGATTAGTAAGAATGAAATTAAGCTGGTAAAACCTTTTTATTTGAAGGATCTATTATTACTGATTGAAAAAGATTATCAGGATCAATCAATATTCTGCTCCATAGATGATGGGTGGATATATAATCAAAAATCAGCAAAAATTTCTACCAAAGATCATAGCATTTTATTCACTGATAAAGAAAATATATTATTTGCTAGAATGCTACTTACCAATAATAATTGGTTAGATAAAGATTTATTATTAAGACAAGTTTGGAACTATCACGAGAGTTCAGAGTCTAGTACTGTTGGCACGCATTTGTATAAGCTAAAACAAAAGCTTCCGCAAGGAATGATGGAACTGAGCAATTCGTCTTGCAGGTTATTGATAAAAAGGATGGTGTAGTATCACTATGATGACTTTGGTTCATGGTCATTCTACTCAGTCATCTATTTTAGCAGCACCCAAATTTCGGTCAGAAGTTCTGTTTCAGCAACTTGTGTGTCAAAGTTATAATAGCAGAATACGCAAGGTAGATTACCGAGTTCTTCAGCAGATTCCGGTAACCAATCTCGATAAAAGCTGTAAATCGTGTCACCGATATTATCACGCGAGATCCTTTGTGGGTAGTAACAGCATATCTTCCGGCAGGCAAAACCCTCTCTATAACTTGATTATTCAATTTAAAATTCTCTGGGATAGTAAGGGCCAAATCAAAACGGAATTCTTCTGGTGGTACTTCTCTAGGATCATTGTATCCAAAGCCAAAGGCTTTGCCTGGTTTTGGCTTTAAATCTATAGTCTGAGATTTTGCCCATGTTATTAATTTATCCAAAGTGTCAGATTCATAAATATCTAATCTGACTAGTTTAAAGCATGAAACTATTATGGTTATGTTTTTTGTGCTTGACCGTCCTTGCTAAAATAGCTGAAAAATATCATGTTTTAAAAGTATCAAAAATGCTGTTTTAGGACTTCATTTTTCTATAGGGATATACTTTATCTGCTTTGAATCTCTATTACTTAGCTAAAATTTATTGATATTCTGATGCTTGTGAGAAGTATAAAGAATAATAGAAAAAAGAGTTACAAGAATGATAGAAGTTTCAATCCTATCTAACGATAACCCTCCGCTATCGTGCGGTTTAGTTAGGAAGTCACCAAATGCTGCACCGAACGGACGAGTGAAGATGAAAGCAATCCAAAATAAAAGAACCTCATTAATTTTTGCCTTATAATGTAGGATCAAGGCAAGTCCAATAACACTTGAGGTCGCTAGAGTAGCCAGTATATAACTAAGCTGAAGATTGTTAGTCAAAAAATCACCAAATGCTGTACCTAAGCTGTTTGAAAATAAAACTGCGATCCAAAACATAATCTCTGACCATCTATGATTTATGGGATAGACACGCAAAGTTCTTTCTTTGGTGTACCAAACCATGAACGTTATTGATAAACAAGAAATAAGTATTATAGAGCCCCAAAAATAGCCAAGATCAAACGTTCTATCCATCATATCAGAGATTTCAGTACCAACTGTAGTTGTTCCTATGATCGTAGCCCAAAATAGAAAAGAATAAAAATTTTCTGCTCGAATTTGACAAAATAATAGTACAACTAAAATGATTCCAGTTACTGCAAAACTCACAATATATCCCATATTTAAAGTCATCGAGAGCATATCACCAGCAGTTTCACCGAGTGTTGTCGCTATAACTTTTAAGATCCAGAAGTATAGATTGATTTCAGCAACTTTGTTTTTCAAAATGAAACCATTTGTTTTACATACAACCCATGTTTAGATGGTAAGCTTCAGTTATTAGTTGGTGCAAGTTTAAAAGCGCTAGGGTGATATAATGTATTCAGTTCTTTTACCACAATGCATCTTAATAATCACAAATATACGTGCCACTGGGGAAGATAAGTTGAGTGAATCAAATTAGACATAAACAATAACAGTAATCCATCTAAGTGCGCTGCACTTCAGCAAATCAGAAACTCAGCAGCCAGTTTTGTCAGTATAAAACTGGCGGACAGGGTGAGATTCGAACTCACGGTACGGTTACCCGCACGCTGGTTTTCAAGACCAGTTCCTTAAACCACTCGGACACCTGTCCTTATTCTAAAAGACGCTAATGTAGATACCAGATTATATTATTTATTTCAAGATAAAAATATTAATATTTGCCAATATGTAGTATAATTGGCTACTTAAATTGAAAGTATTATAAATGAATTATGAAGTCTCATTCTCCAAATTATATTGCATTTGATCTTGGTAGCGATAAGATTGCTGCACTTGCCACGCACGTTGGTAAACAAGGTGATGCAAGTGTCATAGCTCAAATTGTGCAACAAAGTAAAGGTATTAAATCTGGTATCATTACAGATATGGTTTTGGCAGAAAATAGTATAGTTTCTGCTGTTTATGCGCTTGAGAAATACTGCGATAAAAGCATCAAAGAAATTTCTATATCTCTTTCAGGTCATGGGGTCAAATCATACTACGTAACCAATACAATAAAGCTAGGTGCTCAACCGATTAATGAATCTGATGTTAAGAAGCTAATAAGCAAAGCATTATCAGATTTTAAAATAAAAAATATGGAAGTAATTCATTATTTCCCGATCGAATATAAAATAGATAACAACCAAAGCATTAATAATCCGATTGGGCTCACAGCAAGAGAGTTATTTTGCCAGCTTCATATCATAGCTGCTGATTCAACAATGGTAACTAACCTTACTAGGTGTCTTGCTAAATGTCATTTGGAAGTAAACGAAATATACCTCTCAGCATACTCAGCTGGGCTTGCAACGCTTACGGATGATGAAAAAGAATTAGGTGCTCTATTAATTGATCTTGGAGCCAATACAAGTTCTTATGGGATCTTTCTAAATGGCAAAATGATATACACAAATTATGTTCCAGTTGGTAGCCTTGATATCACTATTGAAATAGCTAAGTCTTTATCTATTACCATGAAAGAAGCTGAAAAAATAAAGGTACTTTATGGGATTACTGATCCTTCACTGCTGACCAAGGATTCTATAATAAAATTAGAAAATAGTGAACATACTATTACAGCAAGTTGGCTGGCTCAACTTATATATCCAAAAATTAAATTCATACTGGAATCCATCAAAAAACAATGTGATAGTTTAAATATTGATCATATGCTAGCTAGAAAAGTTGTGATTACTGGAGGAGGATCCTCCTTGGCCAACATAAAATCAATGACAGCAGAAATTTTTCATAAACAAGTTAGAGTAGCAAAACCAAATTTAATCCCAGGGCTTATAGAAACAGCAAATCCTTCTAGTTTATCAACTGTTGTTGGTATAGTGTTAGCTAGAGCACTTAAAATGCGCATGAAATCCGACCAATATGAACAGCTTGAAAATGTAGGACTACTTAAAAAAGTTGGGTGGTGGATTAGAGATAATATTTAGCAGTATGCGTTGTAATATTTACTACATTTTTATACAAGTCACATTTATAGCAATAATTTCAACTAATATTAGATCATCAGCAAATCCATGGCTACCCCAGGTAGGAGAATATAAGTTATACTTAGGCTTTGCTCAAGTTGATAAAAAGTCAAAAAAGGAAATTTTACTTAGGAAGGAGCTATATTTACAAACTCTAAATAAAATATCTGTTTTGAGGGCAATAAAAGAATCAATAACAAAAGGTGCAAAAATATCTGGACGTGAGTTACTAAATTCTGAATTGCGTCAGATTGAAACTATTGACTATGATCTGATAAATTTATCAAGTAATGCTGATGAATTGGGCACATTTACTGATGATAGTTTCTCAGCATTTGAGGTTGAATACGGCGCTACTGAAAAAGATAGTTTTGGTATTAAAATTCTATATAAAAAAGATCACCTTGCAACATTATCGAATAATAACTATAGCTACTCAAACACAGGTAAGGAAGCTGATTTATATTATAAGAAAAAACTGCTAGAATATGATAATTGGATTATCACGCTGAGACCTAAAATTAATATCTCTTCAATCGCAAAAAAAAGTTCTATAAAACACATTGATCTAGCTTTGCTCATTGGTCACTCAAGTCTAAAAAAGAATCAAGAAGTATTTGCTGAGTTTGGAATTGAGTTAAGAAAGCATAATGATAAATTTGTACATAAACCTATTGGATATTTAATCATACTGCAAGAGGGAGTAAAATTCGGAAAGGAATGGATTCTATCAAATTATACTGAATATGAAAAAGTAAAATCAAGAAACCATTTATATAGAACGACGATTTACGATCAAGTATCTTTGGCCCGGGAATTTACTTTAAATAAAACCAATATATATGGACAATTAGGGTATTTCTGGAAATATAGTATAGTTGATAGAAATTATAGGATATCAGGGCCAGTATTTTCTTTATACTTAAATCTTTGATTGTTATTTTTTACATGATCATACTGATAAACCGACATTTCAATTATGCAGCTTAAAAATTTAGATTATCAAAAAATAACCAAATACTGCAAACAAGGCTATTTTCCATATACTAGTTCACAAAACAAAGTGGGATATGTAATAACTGACCAATCAATGACCGAGTCTCTGAAAGCAAATGATCCTGAAATCGCCTTAGTGACAAAGCCTGAATTTTTTTCTATTCTACAATCTTATTTTGAGCATGAACTTAAAGATAATGCTATCAATCAATTAGATAAAATTGACCAAAATCTTTCTGCTAAAAGCATAAATTATAAGAAGTCATTTTCTATATTTACCATCATATTCTTTGTCTACATGATCTTAGCAAAAAATACTTTTGCAGTAGTAAATAGCATTATTTATCTAGCGCAGAACGTTCTAAAGGCAATCCTATTTCACAAAGGTTTAGCTAATGTTACTGCATATCACAACCCAGAAATTAACGATACACTACCAATTTATTCCATTCTTGTGCCACTTTATAAAGAAGAAAAAAAAGTATCGTCGATACTTAATGCCCTACAAAATTTAAACTACCCTAAAGAAAGATTAGACATAAAACTCATTTTAGAAGAAGATGATGAAATCACATTAAATGCTATCAGTAACATTACATTAGACAAACATATCGGGTTAATCAGAGTACCATATTTCTTACCACGCACTAAGCCCAAAGCACTAAATTATGCAATGCCTTTTGTTACAGGCCAGTACCTTACCGTTTATGATGCAGAGGATGAACCAGATCCAGATCAATTATTAAAAGCACTTGACTCTTTTGATAGGCTCCCTAACGACTATGTGTGCTTACAGTCTAAACTGAATTTTTATAACGCTAAAGAAAATATTCTCACCGCTTTGTTTAGTATTGAATATAGTATTTGGTTTGAATATCTACTTAAAGGCCTTGATTTACTTGGTTTGCCAATGACTCTAGGAGGAACAAGCAATCATTTTAAAGTTGATAAATTAAGAGAAATAGGTGCATGGGATGCTTACAACGTTACCGAAGATGCTGATCTTGGGATAAGACTATATTTGAGAGGGTATAAAGTAAGCATGATTAATTCTACCACAATGGAAGAAGCTCCCAATAACCTCAAAGATTGGATGATGCAGAGAAGCAGATGGATCAAAGGTTTTATCCAAACTATTCTAGTATTTTCGAAAAGCAAAAATAATTTTATAACATTAGGTTCACTCAAATCTGCAACTGTCATTACTTTTATAGGCTTATCAACTTATAGTATATTATTTTTGCCATGGCTATTTTTTGTCTTATACCTAGATCTTAACCAATTTAGCTATTATTTATGGCTTATAAATAGCTTTTTTTCATTTTCCTATTTGTATGCTATCGCTTATTTTGTATTGGCAAAAAATGATTCCCAAATTAAAATTGGAACAATGTATGGAGTTTTAATCCTACTCATTTGGCCATTCTATTTTATTCTTCACACTATAGCTGGGTATAAATCGATATTTGATATTATGACATCACCATTCAAATGGAGTAAAACTCCGCATGGAAATAGTACATTAAAAAGATAAAATTATTTCTGCTGATTATTTTCTGAAGTTGAAGATAATTTTGATCTTTCAACTATTCTGTCAAGATCAATTTGGCTGCATATGCCAAGCAGTACCGGATCTCTTTGACGAATATTCGCCATATTCCAATGCGACCTCTCACGTATAGCAGCTACAGTAGACTTAGTAGTACCTATTAGCTTAATAATATCAGCATCCTTAACGTCAGGATAATTTTTAAGTAGCCAATATATTGCATCTGGCTTGTCTTGTCTTCTTGCAATTGGAGTATATTTTGCCGACTTTTTATTCTTAGCAACTGCTGCATACGAATGACTAATCTTGAGTTTTAAAGTTGCGTTTGGATCCTCACTGCATCTGGCTATTTCGTCTTTGTCAAGCTGTCCACTTGTTACTGGGTCAGCACCCATAATACCAACTGCTACTTCACCATCTGCAATTCCTTTTACTTCTAGTTCATGTATTCCACAAAAATCCGCAATTTGCTTGAAAGTTAATGATGTATTTTCAACAAGCCACACAGCTGTTGCTTTAGGCATTAATGGATGTTGCTGCTTTGTACTCATGCTTGAAATTAGTTTATATTTAACACATTATCTTACATCAGAAAAATAACTGTTTTATCAACCAAAGTCAAATGTTCTTGATGTTTATTTTGGTCATTCCTCACTCAAAGCCATAGATAGCGAGACCGAGATAACCATTAGCAGAAACTCTCTATCTCAAGTAATTATATCAACTCCTGCGCTACTATTACTATCCTGCTTTAAACTTAAAGAGTTGCTGCGATATGCTGGTGGTATCATAGATGGCACTGGAGACAAGGCCCCTGATGATTTAAGCCCTGCATATATGGACATAATTTTGGTTTTATCATCTTTACCAAAGCTTATTTTAGAGTAAAGTGGGTTTTCTGGATCACGTCTCTTACAATAATTTAATATGGTCGTAAAATCACGTCTTGCATCACCACCACCACGACTTACATTCTTCGATCTCCTCGCTGGGGTTGGTGCCGCAGATGGTACTGCTGGGGATAGTTCTTTTTGAAGTGATTTAATCTTGTTATGCCTTGAGATAATTGTGAGTTTCTCTTTCTCAGTAAAGACATCTTTGTTCTTATAAATTGAAGGTAGATCGTCGTCATGGACTCTTAACCAAGCTAATTTTGCTCTAAAATCACGTGCTGAATAACCCTTACCTATTATACTAGAATGCTTTCTGTGCTCTGGCGTCATTGCAGCAGGTATATCTCTACTTTGGCGCAATGTTCTTCTTGAAGGCCCTGATTTTGCCACTCCAACTACAGAATAGCTTTTTTGAGGTGTAAGTTGCCATAACGGAACTGCAACATCCTGCTCACCCTCACTACCTACCTGACCATCCTCCGATAAAGGTGGTAAGTCAATTTCCATCGCATCTAACGAAGATGATTCTGATTGGAAAGATGGTATTGAAATTCTAAAAGGGTCTAATAGTGCTGGTGGATCAATATCCATCCCATCCAACAAAGACGGTCCTGGTTGAAAAGATGGCATTGATTGGATACTCCATCGTGGCCCTGGCATTAATCTTGGCATTGGATCAATATCTATATCGTCTAACAAAGACGATTCTGGTTGAAAAGATGACATTGGTTGATCCACAAAGCTATATCGTGAGCCTGATTCAAATAGCCTAGACCGTGATGATGACTGATTTATAAAATCACCACCTATGATCTGCTCATCACCGCTATCTACTTGATCATTGCTCACTTCTGCCAACAAAGATGGCATTGATGAATCACCAACCATATATCGTCGACCTGATCCAAGTAATAAAGATGGTGGCGAGTATAGATCAGTTGAAAACTCTGCTGCTAAGATTTGCTGATCATCATCGCTATCTACTTCTGCTAGATCGTCCTCAACCTCTTCTTGGTAGTTTACCTGATGAATTGTTTGTCTAAGCTTATTTAATATTTTGTTATTATTTCCTGATACTAGGGCAGGTACCGTCAAAGATCTCACTGGATGATTATATGACAAGTTTACTTTTCCCCGACAAATAATCTGGATCAACATCTTGTCGCTAGCACCAATATTTTTACCTATCTGTAAGCTTCGTAATACACCTTTTGGGTCATGAATTGTAAGATTACGCCCACGCACTATCAGCTTAAGTCTCACGACATTATTGTTGCAAACTACCTCAGCTTTAACCCCAGTTTTTGCAGAATATCTGTTCAACACTCTAGCAGTATCACTAAAGCCTCCGCCGATTCTTACCTTATGACCATTGAGCCATATATTATCTTTAGCAAAAAGAACATTGCCACTAACTACCCTAGTATATCTAGGATAATTAATTGAGCTAGACACACTGGCTACCGACGATAGACCCATAGATTAATTACTATTTTATTAACTATTTAGCACTATATATTAATATAAATTAAGGCTCAAGAAGATGTTTTCTAAGTAAATCATGTTAATTTATAATTACTTTTGCAAAGTTTCTTGGGGTAAGCAAATTCTTAAAACTGCTCATTCTAGAACTTCCCTCTTAGGTGATCATCTATTTTGCGTACTTTTCTGACATTAGAGAAGTCCTCAGTTCTAGGAGGTCTGTACTCATCCATATTAGCTTTTTTCCTATGTTCATTGATTCCGTCAATATGTTTATCGACTTCTTCGGAGATCTGAGATTTTCTCACATCAATTTGCTGCAACACTTCTTGGCTTGAGCTGAAGTCAGTAATAGATTGTTTTAGCTTATCTACTTCTTTTGCCGCTTCTTCTTTTGGCAACGCTCCTGTTTCTTCATAATATTTCTGCATCATAGCTGGCATTTGATCAGCACTAATATCTTCACCATAATGTGATTTCAAAGTCTCATAAGATGACTGTAGTCTATCAGCGGCTAAATCATGAGTAGTTTGATAATCACTCTGCCTGCTGACGAATTCATCATTTTCCATTAATCTTTGTTCAAGCTCTTGGGCTCTATCAACCATATGGCGCATTTCAGAATCTTTAGCATATTCAGACATATATTTATTGCCCATCAAAGCAGGATCTTCCGTTCCGGAAAGGGCGTCATGTACTTTTGATGAAATGTCTTTTCTGGTGAGTTCTTTATACATACCAAGATTACTATTACCTTCTTTTTCTGCTTTTGCCAAGAACTCAGGTGAAGTCACGTTATCCCGTTCAGCCCTACTGAATCTGTCTATAGTCTTATCAGTTCCTGTTCTTGTAATATGATGCTGACTGTCTTCAAGCTGCTCAGCATATGTTTGTTTTCTGAAATTCCTAGCATCTGGATTAGTATCAATTTCATGATATGATCCACCAAGAGCTCTGCTGAAGCCATCTTCTCTGCCGCCACTAATTCCTTTATATAAATCGCTTTTGACTCCTTCAACTTCTGCAACCAATTCTTGCCCAAATTGTTTTTGTTTTGCTTCTTTTAGCTCTTTTCTTTCCTTCACATCATGCCTGATTTCCTGTACAGAGCGCAAGGAAGAACTGTGTTTTCCAAGAAGACCGATACCACGATTTGACATACCAATATAAGCGTCAACATATGCTTCTTTGAATCTCCTAGCTTCAGATGCCTTTTTGCCGAGTTCTCTGAGTTTAGGATCTTTCATCAATGAATCAATCGCAGCTTTCTCCCGAGCTGGAAGCTTGTCATATTCCATACCGTATTTAGCTTTTGACATTTCACCTTTAAGTGCAGCAAAATCTTTTTGAGCAAGTTTTTTTGCAGCTTCGGAGGCGATTTTTTCTCTTCTAGCTTGCGGCAATGATGGATCAACATTTTTAAGCAATTCTTCTTTTAGTGCTTTACCGTAATTATTGACGGCTGCTGGATCAATTTTATTCCTGTCAAGTCCAGTAGTTCTTTGTACCTCTTCTAAAATAGCTGGATTTGCTTTATCTGTTAAAGCTTCATCGCGCAGACTATTTATACGTGCTTTATCTATTAATGATGATGGAGTATATTGGGATGCCATAGCTTTAAGAGCTTCCCATTTTTCTCTTCCAATGGTTCGATCTATTGCAGCGTTTGCTGCGCGTCCAGGAACGCTTGCAGCGTAAGCATTCATTTTATCAAAAGTTTGCGCTTTTACGGCATCACCAACATTCGCAAGATTAGTGAAGTTACCAGATGTGCCGGTTAAGAATTTGGCAACAGAAATAGTCAGACCATTAAATTTATGGAGTAAATATAGTGCAGCGAAGATCAGTAGCATGCCATCAAGCTGAACAAATTTACCGTTCCAAAATTGATTAAGCCTTCTTGTGTCGTTCACTGGGTCAAGGAAAGGTAGGTCAACATACCTATCACCTATACAAGCATATGCTTCACAGAAACCAGTGTCAGAAGTACTACCTACGATACTTTCATTACTAAAATGATCAATAGGTATTGGTATCCTGCGTGTTACTTTAGAAAAATTTTCAGCTTTCATTGGTTGTGGGAACCACCAGTAGAATATTGAATCACTAAGACCAGCTTGATTCATCAAATCTTGAGCGTCTCCACCAAAAAGAGGTGTTGATCCGCCGTCTCTTAATTTAGGAAAACCTTGTTTACATACTCTAAAGCCGAGAGCTCCATATACTTCTTGGCGCAGGATTACTGAAATAAAAATAAGCCCTGTAAATAAAATGATAGGTTGTACTGCATAAGAAATCAATTGTCTTAGCCAATTTTCAAATAACGATCTTGTAATGCCAAAGAGCATGAAACAGATGAATATTGGACCCATGGTAATAATCATACCAATCGCCATTAATGCCGTAAGGTATATAATAGCAGCATTAAAGAAGATCATTAGCACAAAATAAAGAGCAATAAAGAACAGTATTATGTAGATAAATCCTAACCAATCGACAAAAAGTAGAGATAGTAGTTTAGAAATAGTTTGTGGTGCTATCATTAGAGCTAAAATTCCAGGAGATCCCGGTCCAGTTGCTCCTGCTTCAACAATGATGTTGAGAATTTGTTCAACACCACCAATAAAATATGCAAATACGTAATCATTAAAAAATGACCAACTATATTCACTACTAAGCAATGCAGAAACGATTGCTACTTTACTAACCCTAACAATTAATTCAGTATGTGTTAGCTCTAAATTACCTGCAAGGTAGGATAGTGCGGTAAACATAATATATAGAGATAGAGTAGCAGATACTGCCGCTCTATATCCCGGATTAGTGACTATTCCTAGATATAGATTTTTTATTAAACCATAATCTCCATCACTGCCAAACAAAAAGTCCTTAACAAGTTTTGTGACATAAGATATAGGATCTGGATTAACTCGATCTATTCCTGATTTGATATAAACTCTGTATTGACCACTATTATCATCGTAGAATTTATCAAGAATTTTGAAATATAATTTACTATTTGCGTACTGAACTTTTGTTGCATCTGAGCCGTATAAATATACGCGCCCCCCAACCGTTCTTGTATTACCATTTCTATCTACTTCATACATTGAATAATCAGTTTGCTGTTCTCCAACATGAAAGCTAATTCCTGTAGGCTCTCTTTGACTTGATATTGATCCATTAGGATCTGTATTTTTCTCAGCAATTAAAGCATATAAACCAACTCCGTTTCTAAACAAACAAGGGGCGTTTGTGAGTTGTGCTTTAGAGGTATTAGTACACATATGCCCATCAATATATTCACAATCCCTGAATCGTTCGCATATTTTAGCTAATTTACTACCATCATCTTTTGTACCATACCATGCACACCAAGCAGAAACTTCGGTTGAGATATTATAATCTGTGCCATAGTCCCATCCATGGACTGCGACTACTAGCGGTCTACCGTTAACTCTGTATGATGTATCTAACCATGGTGCAACCTGATTCTCTCCAGTTTGTCCATTTAATTCGTCAGAAGTATATCTTGCTTTTACAGTAAACTGGGAATGACCAAAATCATCAGCCTCAATACATCTATCACCGCTGCACGACGCTAGATTGATACATACTAGAAGTAAAAAAACAACTCTAAAAACTCCTAGTAGCATTTGCTGACCTTAAACTCCAGTTATAACTATATACAGAAATAGGGTACATTTGAACGTATATACTATCA
>JAAFHP010000028.1 GCA_013298405.1 Alphaproteobacteria bacterium
CTTAAAGACGCTAATTAATTTATCTAAATATAGCTCATCTGTTTCTGATATAGCACATAATAGGCGTGAAAATATAAATGATTCGCTGAGTAATTCAACTCTTGCGCCAACTGAAACTAATAGGTCAAATAAACCAGCATCACCTAATGATACTGCTGTATCTAAGCAATAATTAGCTCCCTTAAATATTGGAGAAACAATAGGATTGCTCATAAAAAATTGTAACAACTCTCTAAAATTGTTATTATTTCTGTGAGTTATAATTACAAACGGCAATGCTTCCCTGAATTGCTGTAACTGTTCTGGGCTTTCTAACCTTGAATAAAAAAACTCTATAGCTTCTTGATTTTGCTGTGACAGCATAGGATAAAACCAAGAAAAATGCATTTTAGCATCAGGATATTTTCCTACTAAAAATTCAAATACTTTTGGTTTAGATGCAAGTACAGAAAGTTTTAAAGCTTCTAGATATCCATCCTGATCGTATATATCTTCACCTCCAAACTCTAGTAAAATCTCAACTGCTTTCGGATTATCACTACTCACTGCTTGTTCAACTGGACCTATTGCTTCTTTGGCTGTTTTTTTTTGTCTTTGCTCCGGCTTGTAGTAGCATTCTCATACCACCATAATTTTTACCTGTTATTGCGATTACCAAAGCAGTAGCTCTTCCACAAAGTTGATCTACAGTTACGTCGTTTTCAAGCAGAAATTTCATAATCTGATCATCACTTTTTTCAGTTGAGTTATCTGCAAGAGCTTTACTAGAGGACATATATAATGCAGTAGGATGGTCAAACATATCGTTGTTTATATTCATTCTACTATCGACAACTTTTGGATCAATTTTGACCATGATGGTAGCTGTTTTGAATTTATTAAATCTCATAGCCACATGAAACGGCTTAAAACCATCAGCACTATAGCAGTCAAATACTGCTTTATTTTGCATATACATTGCAACTAATGCCTCAGTGTTGCCAACTCTTGCTGCTTCGTGCACAGGAGAATAACCTTTTACAGCCAGTGCTATGCCCATAGTAGTAGGATCTTTAATTACTACATTATTGACTTCGGTTTTAGGGGATAAAGCAGTAACTTCATTTTGAGATAATACAAAATCAGCTTTGCCTAAATCATCTAATTTTATATGCGGGACTAGTAGCTTTACTATTTTATTACGACCTAAAGTCGTAGCTAGATTTAATACAGGAAAATCAATGTCACCTAATAATTTTTTATCTATTATTAGCTTTATTGCTGCAGGAAAATCATGGTTTATTGCAAAAATTGTAAGCTTAGTAAGTTCATGATTTAGCTTGTTCTTCCATGTGTCACTAATAGCAAGTTCGGGATCCATATTAATAGCTGTACGTATCTCGTCTATTTCTTTTTGACTGATTCTTACAGTCTTATTCTCTTTCGCTTTATACGCTTGCTCTAGAAGAGTTTTTAATTGTAGGACATTTTCAAATTTCGTAGTCTGCTGCTGTATAGCTTTTTTTACTTGTGCTGGCTTGAGTCTGGCTTTCATGGGATATATAAAAATTTTAAAGATTAATACATATACATATATCATTAATATGTCAATGAATTTTAACTATCAATACACTCCAACTCCATGATAACCACTGGATGAGGCTTTATTCTTTTAAGAGGAGTTTGGAAAACCTATATGAATCATTTTCATTATACTCCATCAGCTCCTATCTAGTTCACAACACTTCCATTGTTATCACCACAATAAAATATTACTTTTGTTAATAGCTCTTGAGTAGTTTTATAAAAGTTGTATTGCTTTTTTATAAAAATGCTATTACAACAAAGGCCAACAAGGTTAGCTGATTTCTTAAGAACTTGAAGGAACTAATAAGTTATCTTTACCGTTGATTAAAGCATCTTTGGCCGGGTAGCAAAATGGTAATGCCGTGGACTGCAAATCCTCTATCGCCGGTTCGATTCCGGCCCTGGCCTCCAAATATTACCAGTAGCAATGCAATATATTGAACAATTTCTAGAAACAATTACTGCAGAAAGAGGCATAGCTGACAACACAGCATCATCCTATAAGAAAGATCTTCATGATTTTGAGTCCTATGTTAAAAAGAACAATATTAATGAAATTGATATCTCCTCTACAAATATAGAAAATTATATAAAGACGCTAAGAGGTAATGGATTATCTCCACGGTCAATTAATAGAAAAATCTCATCTCTTAAAAATTATTATAACTTTTTAATTAGTGAAAACTATACTGACTTCAACCCTGCTATGGTGGTTGATCTTCCTAAATATACGGTTAGCCTTCCTGATATACTTTCAATTGAGCAGATCAGAACTCTATTAAGCAATTGCAGTGAAGATAAATCACCAGATGGAATACGCCTTAATGCAATGATACACTTGTTATATGCTAGCGGCCTAAGAGTAAGCGAACTAGTGTCACTGAAGTTAGTTGATATTACAAGTGGTATTGGCGTGCTTGAGGTACGTAAATCCTTTTTAGTTAGAGGAAAGGGGGCAAAAGAAAGAATGGTGGTTATCAGCGATAAAGCAATAAAAGCCATAGAAAATTATATAAAGATTCGTTCTCTATTTTGCAACGCTAAGTCGTCAAAAGCGCAAAGTTACTTTTTTTCAAGTTCATCAGCTCAAGGCCATATGACCAGACAGAATTTTGCTATTTTGTTAAAAAAAGCAGCAATAGAAGCAGGACTTGATCCTGAAATTGTTTCTCCGCACGTACTAAGACATAGCTTTGCTAGTCATTTACTTGAAGGTGGAGCTGATTTACGGGTTATTCAAGAATTATTAGGGCATTCTGATATTAGTACTACCCAAATATATACTCACGTTCAAACTAGTCACTTGAAAAAGATACTTAAGGATTTTCATCCACTAGAAAAAAAGAGCTAGCTGTAAGAGGAAATAAATATTCTATGGGAAAAGAAGTTATATAATATCACTGAACTGACATTATTAACTCAGAAATAGCTATAAATTATGCAACCAGGAGCATCCCCATACATTGAGTTGTCTGACAAAGATAATACGCCACAACTGTATGGAGAATTATACGCAAAGTATAAAATAACTGGTACTCCATATCTAGCTTATAGAGATATGCCAGATATATTGAAAAAATATGTTATTGGTAACAAGGCACTAGATTTTGGTAGCGGCACAGGTGAATCAACAATATTTTTAAAATCTCACGGATATAATGTTGTAGGTCTAGATATTAACGAGAAAATGATCGCCACATCTCAGGAGCGTGATCAAACTGGGTTCTACATAAAATTATATGATAATAAAATTCCCTTTTTAGATAATAGCTTTGATCTAGTTTTTAGTAGTTTTGTTCTTCTAGAAATATCTTCAAAAGCACTGATTGAAAATATTGTCAGAGAAATTCATAGAGTACTTAGGAAAGGAGGTGTATTCATTACAATTGGTGCAAATGATAATACCTACAAATATAACTGGCTGACTATAAATACTAATTTTCCTGAAAACAATGAAGTTAACAGTGGTGACAGGGTAAAAATTGAATTCCGTGAATTGTCTTTTGCCATATTTGATTATTTTTGGAAGGATGATGATTATAAAAATATATTTCATAAAGTTGGTTTCGATGTTCTTGACATTCATAACCCATTAGGTACTAAAAATGACGGATATAATTGGCTTGATGAATATAAATTTGCTCCTCACTCCGTTATAATATCAAAAAAGTAGTGATCCGTTGATAATATTTCATCTTTCTGACAAATATAGCTTGACAGAAAAATCAATTGGTGTATGATCCATCTTGAGTTTAGTAAGGCTCTAAAAAATATCTATTGGCTGCTCTTTATAATAAAACATGCCAAGATAGTGCATGTATCAATCTCCTAATAATGATTTTGATTACCTGATATAGAGTTTCTGATTATATGAATTCAGGTTTAAGCTCAAAAATTTTATTAATCAAAAAAATTATTCGATATTAAAAGGAGATTATTATGTCAACAGGCACAGTGAAATGGTTTAATGCTACAAAAGGTTATGGTTTTATTAAGCCTGACGAAGGTAGTGCTGATGTTTTTGTACATATTTCAGCAGTTGAAAAAGCTGGTCTACGCAAGCTAGACGAAGGACAAAAAGTAAATTATGAACTTGCTACTGAAAAAGGTAAAACTTCAGCTACTAACTTGCAAATCGCCGATTAATTTCAAAATAAATTTCGATTAGTACCAAGCCTAAAAATAGTTTTAGGCTATTTAAATTATTTTGGAAACATCATGCAAAGTTTTGACACATTTTGCCTGCGCCCTGAAATTGTCAGCGCGCTGGGCAAACTTAATTTTACTACCCCAACACCTATTCAAGCAGCAGCGATTCCTGTTGCATTGGAAGGTAGAGACATCATGGGTACTGCACAGACAGGAACTGGAAAAACGGGTGCCTTTGGCATTCCGCTAGTATCTCATTTGCTTAACAACACACAAGACTCCGCTCTTGTGCTCACACCTACACGTGAACTAGCCGTTCAGGTTATGGATATGCTCAAAAAAATTCTAGGCCATAGCAATGTAATTAATACCGCTTTGCTAATTGGCGGCGAATCCATGCCTAAGCAACTTAGTGACTTGCGCAGGAGAAGCCCGCGTCTTATAGTTGGAACTCCTGGTCGCATTAATGACCACTTGCTTCGTACTAGTATAAAATTAAATAATACAAAATTCTTAGTCTTAGATGAAACTGATCGTATGCTAGATATGGGATTTAGTATCCAGATAGATAAAATTATTGCTCATATTGCACAAGACAGGCAAACTTTAATGTTTTCTGCTACTCTGCCTAATAATATACTCAAACTTGCTGGTAAATACTTAGTTAACCCTGAGAGAATATCTACTGGCTCTACTTCTTCTCCGGCAACCTTGGTCAAACAAGAAACAATATTACTGGACAATGAGTCTGACAAATATCAGCAGTTACTGGCTGAACTTGAGCAAAGGGAAGGCTCAGTCATAGTTTTTGTTAAAACAAAGTTTGGCGCAGATAAATTAGCCAAAAAGCTTCGCAATCTGAACCACACAGCGGAAGCTATTCATGGTGATCTTAAGCAAGGGCAAAGAACTCGTACTATTAACTCTTTTAGAGAAGGTAAAAACCGTATTCTGATTGCCACAGACATAGCAGCAAGAGGGCTTGATATTCCGCACATAAAGCATGTCATTAACTTCGATTTACCACAATGTCCTGAAGATTATATTCATCGCATTGGACGTACGGCAAGAGCAGGCGCCGATGGATGGGCTGTTAACCTAGTTACACCTCTTGATAAGAAAAAATGGACTGCAATTGAGCGCTTGATTAATCCAAATTTAAAGGAAACAAGAGAGAAATCTCCTGCAAAAATCAAGGCGTTTAAACGTGATAATCAAAGACGTATTAGAAGTAAAAAAGGGCCACAAAATGGTGGCAACGGCCAATTTCAAATGAAAAAAAGACGTAGTGCTTAAAGCATTGCGTCTTCTCTGATCTATTACAGAGCTATTTTCTATCTTCCATTATTCCAAAGAGTGACTTTTTAATAAAGAGCTTACCGCGTATATAGGTATATTTTTGAAAATACTAATAAATCTTTACTAATTCATTGACATATTAATTAAAATTTATTAATATCACGTTAAATATCTAAAGATTAGCCAGTTTTCTTGGCCTTTAGGGCAATTATTTGCAAATAACATAAAAAGTTTTTATTTATGAAAGGAATAAGTACGATATTTTGATAATGAAGTATTAGCAGAATTACAGTCATTAGCAGCAGCCAATCTTGATATTGCAGATAATCGTGTAGTAAATAGTATGTTTTACCAAGAGGTGCAAAAAGATACTAAATTAGATGTAAGTGGTGCTCTTCTAACACCAGAAGCATTTTTATTAGCCGCTAGTATTGCTGCTAACATAGGAACTTTAAAAAAAGTTCACTTTGCTGATTATAGATTCAAAGCGTATTTTCAAAGAGTAGTTGCAGAACTGGTTAAATCAATCAGTATAGAAGATTTTGAATTCATATTTTACCCAGAAGATGGGTTAGATACACTTGCAATGTTGACTAGATCACCTAGCATTTTATCCATTAATTTTAGTAATTGTTCTAGACAGTACATCCTAGATGTGGCTAAAGCACTTGCTGGATCTCCTGCGTCGCATAGATTACAAGAATTGAACTTTAATAATAATGACATAGAAAAATATGGCTCAGATACAGCGGAAGAACTGATAAATATAGATAGCTTAAGAAAAGTGCGTTTTGGCCTTAATGGTCTAAAAAAGTATGCTGTCTCTACCGCTAAAGCTTTTGCAAAATCATCTAGCTTGCAAGAGCTTGACTTGTTCACTAATGGCATAGAGCAGTATGGTCCAGATACAGGAGCAGAGCTGGCTAAATCTCGTAGCTTATCATCTATTAAATTACAGTGTAATAAGTTGGGCAAGTACGCGCCAAAAACTGCCGAAGCATTAGCAAGATCGCATAGCCTGGAAGAGGTTGATTTGAGTTTGAATGCATTGGAGCATCATGCACCAGCAACTGCCAAAGCGCTCGTAAAATCTACTTCATTAAAAAAAGTTATTATGAAAGGTATTTATCCGAGGGGTGAAGCAAACCAGGAAATAATGGCTAAAACTAGAGAAGTATTTGAAGAACATAATAAACCTATTCAAGAATTAAAGGAACTTTTGACCAGCACTACTCTAATAGCAGACGGGGCAGTAAATATGCCAGTTGACGTTATGGGTGTCGTTCAAGGTTTTATGTCTTCAAAAAACGAGATAGAGTTTGAAATTGATTAAATACTATTAGGAAATTAAGTTGAATTGGACCGTTTACTAGTCGTAAGTTATCCCGTAATTGTCATCCCCTGTCACCGATTTGGCTTTTACAATCCCAAGCACCCCAGAAAGTCATCCCAAACTTGATTTGGGATCCATCACTTAAAACATTCACAATCTTGAAGTTACTTGTTGGACCTTAGGATCCGCGTCCTGGGTGACTGTTAGAGCGTCCGGGAATGACTAGAACAAGAATGATATTACGCTAACTTAACTTAATTTACTATATTAGGAAATAAAAACACCTGAGCTGATTTTAATCTTTTAGCAAGACGTATTTTTCAAATTTACCTTTTTCGTCTTTATATTTATCTGCATCTGGCAAGGGTGGTTTTTTTGTAGTAATGGATGGCCACTTATTTGAATATTCCTTATTTATCTCAATCCATTTTATTAAATCTGGAGATTCTTCTTTGATTGCATCTATTGGACATTCAGGAACGCATACGCCGCAATCTATACATTCTTCAGGGTTAATCACTAACATTAACTCTCCTTCATGGAAACAATCAACTGGGCAAACTTCAACACAATCAGTATATTTGCACTTTACACACTCATCAGTCACTACATATGTCATTTATCTCACCTCTATATTTTGCCATTTTTGCTTTTCAATAATAACTCTTGTTCCTAAGAGCAAGACTAGAAGAAAATATAATATATAACCCAAGAACATTATAAATAAGGGTTTTAACATTGCCTGATCTATTGCAGGACCACCAACTCTTAAAATACTTGCAGGCTGATGCAAGCTGTACCATATATCAACTGAAAATTTTACTATTGGGACATTTATAAAGCCGATTATAGCCATAACAGAAGCGGGTTTTTCTGCTCTTGCTAAATTATCAGGAGTATATACTATCAACATATAGCTAATATAGATAAAAAACAGAACCAGCATCGATGTTAGTCTTGCATCCCATACCCACCAAGTTCCCCAAATAGGTTTTCCCCACAAAGAACCTGTAATAAGAGTAATAAGAGCAAAACCAGCACCAATTGGCGCAGCAGCAATAGCAAGATAGTATGATAATCTCGTTTTCCAGACTAATGCTGAAAAACTACACAAGGCAATAAAACTATATACTCCTAAACTCATCCAAGCAGCTGGTACATGCACATACATTACTCTTACCATCTGGCCTTGCTGATAGTCTTCAGGAGAAGAAAACAGGGCATGATACACACCAGTTGCAAATACTATAGGTAAGGCAATACTTAGAATAGGTAGCAGGATTTTTTCTACTTTCAGGAAAAATTTTGGTGACAGAATTTTAATCATTATTTAATAACTATCGTTGATAAAATATTTTGTGAATATGTACTACCTTCATGACACGACCTTCTATAGCTAGGATATTTTTTAGGGTTTGAATATGTATCTTCAGAAAAATTATGAACAATACTTGCTCCTGATTTTTGTAAACTTCTTTTTGTATACCCTACTAGATCAAACATAAAATGGTCATCCCTGTTTGATGGAATAAAAAGATCTTTGTTACTATTATCTTGTTCTACAAAACCTTTATAGTAAGACATATCCACTTCATATGATTTTTGTGCAATAGCCGGTCCTATGACTGCCATAACAGATTTTGCCCCTAATACGTGCATTTTTTCCTGAAGTTTAGGAATAATTCCTAATTTAGCACTTTTCCATCCACAATGTGCAGCTCCTATAACCTTGCCGTCACTACTTGCAAGCATTACTGGCACGCAATCTGCAGTTAGAATTCCAAGAGCAATATTTTTTTTATCTGTGCAAGAGGCGTCTGCTTTAGGCTGGTCAGTACTTAAATCCTCAGGCGTATAATATATATCATCGCCATGAACTTGATTTAATAGCTGTAAATTCTTTACTCCAAGCTCATTCCTAATATTGACAATATTATTGTTTACCTGAGCTAATTTAGCAGCATCATTGTATTTGTGGTAACTATATATACCACTAGAATTTGCATATGTTAGGTCAAAGATTCTATAATAAACTTTGTTTTTAATAAGTTCGTGTAGCATGGAAAAAGATATTAATTATACCGAACCAAAATTATCAGAAAAAACTGAGACATACAATCAATTAGCTGAAGTAGTTTCAGATTTTCACTCGAACTTTTCTCTTACTCCTATCATTGGAGCAGAACTAGAATTTTATTTGTCTCCCGAAATTGTGGTAGAAAAACTTGAAAAAGCCATTGGCACCAAGGTAAAAGCAGAAAGAGGGCAAAATCAATATGAGATCGATATTGACCCAACAAGTAATTTAGTAAAAATTGCAAAAGATATCGATAATATTCGCAGTAAAATTATAAAGTCAGCAAAAAAATTAAAAGGTATAGCTGATTTCTCGCCCAAACCTTTTCCAAATGACTTTGGCAGTAGTTTGCACATACATATCAATTTTTTAGAGGATAATGATATAGAAAAATATGCAAATATCTTATGTAGCTACGCACATAAATATTTACATTACTTTTTCCCTAAAACTAGCGATTTAAGCCGTTTAGATGAAAGGTTTATGTCCCCTACTCATATTTGCTGGGGAGGGAATAATCGAACCGTTATGATCAGAATACCTGATACGGCTCCAAGAAGATTAGAACACAGACTTGCAGGGTCAAACGTAGATCCTGCTAAAGTAATTTTTGCTATACTTCATTGTATAAAAAAGGGGCTTACTCACTCAAGTCAAGTTAAAAAGTATGATAAGATTCATGGCAATGCTTTTGATTTACAATATCAACTTGAAAAAATCTCAGAAGTGTACAATGCAAGATACGCTACTAATTAGTAAATTAGAGGGATAGTGATAGACTCCGGAGGTATTGCACTTGTTTTACTTCAGTACTTCATTATATACATCCATCGTCTTAGACATCATTAAATCTAAAGAAAAATTTTCCGACACAGTCTTTCTTGCCATTTGAGTAATTTTCTTTTCTTCTTTAGTTCCAACGATATTAATACAACGTGATATTTTATCCGCCAAATCATCACTGTCCCCAGGTTTTACATGAAAGCCAGTGATATTATCTTGTATCGTCTCACAGGCCCCTCCAATATTAGTCGCAATAACCAATTTCTCCATAGACTGAGCTTCAATAATCGTACGCCCAAAAGCCTCAGGTTCAACTGAAGCTGAAATGACAACATCGGCAATTCCGTATAAATTAATAATCTTTGGGTCATTACCAAAAAGCTGAACCCGATTTTGTATCTTATATTCTTGTATCTTATTTTGTATTTCTGCTACAAAATTCGGATGCTTAGCAAGATCGCCTGCTATAATACAGTAAAAATCCATTTCCTTTATCTTTGCAAGTGCATCAATCAGTGTAAGATGACCTTTCCATCTTGTCATCCTAGAAGGCAGAAGTAGCACTTTCATGTCTTTTGGTACGCGATATTTTTCCCTAGTTTTTTCTAGTACTTCTTCTGATAACTTATCTTTTGTAAATTCTCTAGAATTCACACCACGATGTATTATCACCACTTTTTCTGCGTTAACCGCGTAGTTGTTGATAATATGCTCTCTAACAAAACTAGAAACAGCAATTATTCTTTCTCCTTTTGTCATCACACTATTATAGAATTTCTTTATCCCGGTCTTAAAATTATAAATACCATGAAATGTTGTTATCAACTTAACTCCTGTGGATTTTGCTGCTAAATAGCAACTCCAAGCAGGGGCTCTTGAGCGAGCATGTACTATATCAACTTTATAATTTTTTATGATATTGGCTATTTTCCCAGCATTACGCCATATAACAAATGGATTTTTACTCGCAACGTTAAGAATAATATGTTTTGACCCACCTTGCTCAAGTTTGGCTACTAGGGGTCCACCAGCTGATATAACTATCGAATTTATACCGGAATCAACAATTTTTTTAGCAATCTCTAGAGTTCCTCTTTCAACCCCACCAGTAACTAGTGCTGGTACAACTTGTAAAATGGTCCTACTATGATATTCTTTGTCCTTAGTCATTTTAAGTTTTGATACTAATAGTTTGGTAATAATGAATATACTGCGATCAAAAGACGGCAAAAATTCAATAGCCTATAATAAACTCATTATTGATAAAAGCCAAGCTCCATGTTTTGTCTTTAGTCATGGTTATATGTCAGATATGAATGGAACCAAGGCTTTATATATAGAAGAGTACTGCAAGAAAAAAAGTTATAACTATATCAGATTTGATAATTTTGGTTGCGGAAACTCGTCTGGTAATTTTATCGACCAAACTATTAGTGATTGGACAAAAGGGCTTATAATGGTAGTAAATGAACTTGGTAATGGTCCAGTATTTCTTATTGGGTCAAGCCTTGGGGCTTGGATTTCGTTTCTTGCTGCCATTGCATTACCAAGAAAAGTTCTTGGCATAATATCAATTTCTGCAGGCTTTGATTTTACTGAAGAGCTAATTTGGCAAACTTTAACACAAGAAGATAAAGAAATTTTAGAAAAAAATGAGATTTACTACGCTTGTGGAACAAATGCGGAATGTACTACAAAATACCCAATTAAAATGTCTTTAATCAAAGATGGTAGAAAAAACCTGATTTTAAATAATAGTAAGATAGATATTTCATGCCCTGTACATCTTATTCACGGTATGCAAGATAAAGACGTTCCTTATACTATTTCAACAAGAGCAACAGAGAAATTAGTCTCTTCAAATGTTGTGCTAAAGCTTATAAAAGACGGTGCGCATAACCTCTCAAGACCTTCGGATCTTGATATCATCTGTCATTCAATTGATGAGATTGTAAAATCTATAGGATCATAATCAAAGATATAATCGTCGTATAGTAATTATTAAACTATGTTAATAATTTGATTGTAAATACTTTCATTATTTGTTACAATAATTTTACAAAATTTTAACTAAATTAAAATATTTATATGAAAAAAGTAGAAATTCAAGATCAAGATTTTGCTAAATATCTGGTGCGTAAAAATGCTAATTCTCTAGAACTAATCCGTGCAAATGACGTACCAACACGCGAAGCGGCATTTAGTGTATTTTGTGAAGAAATTAGCAATCCACAAATTACACATATTAAGGTAGGTGGTGTAGAAGCAGGAGATTTCCAGTTCCATGATTTAGATAATTTTACACTTCGTTTAGCAAGCGCGGTAAAGAAAAATGGTAATATCGAGCATCTTGAAGTACCGATGCAGCGTTTTGCCAGTGAAGGGTTTCTGGAGAACCTCGCTATAGAACTTGGGGGGAAGCAGCAGTACGCTGTTTCTCCTAAGACCGCTAAAAGTTTTTGTGAAGCACTGCAAACCAATCCAAAATTAGAGTATTTAGATTTAGTTTATTCTACGATAGAAGACGCAGCACTAACTGATATTATACTAACATTACAACAATATAATCCACATTTATCTACTCTCAAAATGGGATTTATTGTCGGAACCCCTAATTGGGGGCAAAATAGTATAAAAGCATTACAGTCATTAGTAAGTAATCATAAATCATTAAGCGTACTAGATATTGCTGATACATTCATACTTAATGATAAGAATTCAAAAGAGTCTCTATTTTTTATGGATGCTATTGAAAATATGGTTCTAGCTAATCCTAAACTAACAATCAAACTAGCACACCTTTTTCAAGATAAAATATCTGCCAATATACGAAGTGTTGATCATGATATAGGCAATAGATTAGAACTAGTAATTAAAGAAGATGAAGCAGGAGGGGCTAGTTTCCCAGGAACAAGAGATCTACGCGCTGCATTGGATCAGGTGGTTAAATTTAGTGATCTTAGTGATATTATCATAGGATATACAAGCGCCATGTATAATGAACTAGTAATACTAGGTGTAGATGCGCCAGAAGTTGATTACCTTAATCAAGATGCAATAGCATAAGTACTAGAAATCAAACCTATCTAATACAAAATATTTCATGATTCGAAGGGGGCTTTATGCGCCCCCTCGGATAATAAACCTTTTTCTTCATGAAGACATATCGTTACTCAAGTAATCTCTCTGATGCTAGTGATTTTTATCTCTGGTACCAGATGGACAAAGGGTGTGAGATCACTACCCTGATCACAGTGTTGCGATAGTTCTGGGTCTATTGGCACTTTTGCAAGAAGAGGTATATTATTCTCGGTAGCAATTTTATCGCCGCTATTACCTTGGAATATTAGTATCTTATCTTGATGCAATTTATCCTGGTAGTAGCTCATATTTTCTATTATACCAAGCAAAGGAACATTAAATTTTTTATAAAGATTTATAGACCTCTGTACATCAAGTTTGGAGATAAATTGTGGGGTAGTTATCATCACTACTCCATTAATATCGTAATTTTGTAGTAAACTTAAGTGGATATCCCCTGTTCCTGGAGGTGTATCAATAATTAGATAATCAAGGTCAGGCCATTTAGTCAGAGAAATTAACTGATAAAGCGCCTTGCTTGCCATTGGTCCCCGCCAGCTGATAGAGGCATCTTGTGCTGTTAAGAATCCTATTGAATTTAAATATATCCCGTTTTTATATAAAGGGATCATCCTATTATCCTCAAGTTCTGGCTTTTTGGATATATTAAAAATTCCAGGAATAGATGGTCCATATATGTCCGCATCTATAATGCCTACCTTTTTGCCTTGTGAAAGTAATTTATAAGCGAGTAAAGAAGCTATGGTTGATTTACCTACACCGCCTTTGCCTGAAGCAACAAGAATAGTTTTTCTGGCACCATCAATAATTATCCTAGAATTTTTTTCATCTTTTGAATCAGAAGGTTTGGAGCTAGTTAAAACAATGTTTATTTTATCAAACTTAGCTACTTTTTTTATTTGATCTTCAAGTTGAGTTCTAACTTTTTGTGCGGAATCAAGATTTATGCCAGTAATATCGATGGAAAAGCCTACATTACTTTTATTAATAACGATTTTTGAAGAACGAGATTTGGCACTTGACCCATCGTTGAAAAGGCAATTTTCTAGTATTTGCTGAATTCTACTTGTGCTTGTATCTGTCATGCTTGCAAATTTTAGTAACTACAAATATATTAATACCATATTTGGTCCAAAGTAAGTTATAAATTAGAACACATCAAATGATAAATAAACTGCGCTCACATATTTTAAACAAATCTCCTTGGGATGATCTTGAACAGGAAGATAATATTTTCACTAAGAAAAGAAAAGAGCAATTTAACTTTAACAATTTTCAATTCAATCTTGGTATCAACTTCATTGCTTTAGTTCTTGGGGTATTTCTTCTTCTATGGCTTGGTTCCGGAGTATATGAAATAGAAGAAGGGGAACAAGCTATTGTTATTAGGTTTGGAAAGTTTAATAGGGTTGGCTATGCTGGATTAAATTATCATTTACCATCACCGATAGAGAAGATCATTCGTGAAAAAGTAGATCAGTCAAGAAGAGTGGAAATAGGTTATCGTTCCACTGGAAGAGCAAGGATAGGAGGAGCTGTATCAACTACTGATGTAAAATCAGAGAGTATTATGCTCACTGGTGATGAGAATATAATCGGGCTTAATGTCGACGTTATGTGGCATATTAGTGATTTATCCAAATATGTTTTTAGTTTGGTTGATCCTCAGGAAACAGTTAAGGCTGCAGCAGAGAGTGCGATTAGAGAAGTAATAGGTAATACACCAATATCTGCTGTATTATCAAACAAAAAGCAGATGATAGCAGATCGTATTGAAATATTAATTCAAAATATTTTAGATCAATATGATTCAGGTGTGTCGATTGAGCAAGTAAAATTGCTGCGTGCAGAGCCGCCAGAAGAAGTAATTGCGGCATATAGAGATGTGCAAACCGCAAAAGCTGATAAGGAAAAGGTGATTAATGAGTCAGAAGCTTATAAAAATGACGTTCTTCCAAGAGCAAGGGGCGAATCTGAAAAGATTCTTCAAGAGGCTGGAGGTTATAAAGCAGAAGTAACTTTGAAAGCTTTGGGGGATACTGCTAGGTTTGACTCAATATATAAACAATATCAAGCAAGCAAAGATGTTACAAGGACTAGGATGTATCTAGAAGCTATGGAGAATATTCTTCAAGATACTGATAAGGT